>JAJYQY010000020.1:18852-24638 GCA_021794385.1 Pseudomonadota bacterium
GCATGGCTCTCGGCGCGGAAACATGCTTCAATAACGCTATCATTCTGACCATCATTCCTGGAGCAGCATGCCTTTTCAGTCCCTCAAAAATCATCTTCTCATCGCCATGCCGGGTCTGCACGATGGCCTCTTTGATCGCACCGTCATCGTGATTTGCGAGCACACCGAAGAGGGTGCCATGGGCATCGTGATTAATCGGCTGCTCGACCTGAACCTGGCGGATGCCTTGCGGGCGGTGGATATCGTGCCGGGGGAGGAGATGATCAATCAGGCGGTGTACTGGGGCGGCCCGGTCCAGGAGCAAAACGGCTTCATCCTGCATACCCCGGCCGGGACCTGGCAGTCCAGCCTGTCCGTCAGCGATGATTTGGTCTTGACCACCTCGCCGGATTTGTTGACGGCCATTGCCCAGCATGAGGGGCCGGAACGATTTTTGCTGGCCCTGGGCTACGCAGGTTGGGGAGCGGGGCAGTTGGAGGCCGAGATCAAGGACAACGCTTGGCTGCATGGCCCGGCCGATCCGGTGGTCATTTTCGATCTGGCGGCGGGGGAACGCTGGCAGGCCGCCGCCCGCCTGATCGGGGTCGACCTGCGTTTGCTCAGCGGGGCTGCCGGGCATGCCTGAGGGGGGGCCGGCCATCGGACTCGATTTTGGCCGGCGGCGCATCGGTGTTGCGGTTTTGGGGGAAGTGGGCCTGGCGCCCCAGGGTCTGGCCACGCTGCACAATGGTCCCGGCGGCCCCGACTGGATGGCCCTTGACCGGATCATCGGCGAATGGAAGCCTGCCTGTCTGGTGCTGGGTTTGCCCCTGCATATGGATGGCACCGAAGGCCCCATGGCAACGGTCGTCCGCCGCTTTGGTGCGCAGTTGCAGCATCGCTACGGATTGCCCCTGCACTGGGTGGACGAACGGCTCACCAGCCATGCGGCGGCCCTGGCCTTGCGGGACTGTGATCTGTCGGCAAAAAAGCGCAGGCGGGTCCTGGATCAGGCAGCCGCCTGCGAAATTTTATCGACCTTTCTCGATGGGGGGAGACCGTGATGAGCACAAAGCCCGGTTGGGAGGTGGAGCCCTTGCTCGATGCGATGATGCGCAGTCTGGCGCCATGGCGACAGGAAGCGGAAACGGGCATGATCGGCATCTATACCGGCGGCGCCTGGATCGCCCGGCGCCTGCACGCCGCCATGGGCTTGGACCTACCCCTGGGGGAGGTGGATATCTCCTTTTACCGGGATGACTTCAGCCATGTCGGCCTGCACCCGCAGGTGCGGGCCTCCCATATCCCCTTTGACGTGGATGGACGGCAGATCATCCTGGTGGATGATGTCTGCTATACGGGGCGCACGATACGGGCGGCCATGAACGAGATCTTCGACTACGGGCGCCCGGCGCGGATCATCCTCGCGGTACTGGTGGATCGGGGCGGCCGTGAACTCCCCATCCAGCCCGACGTGGCCGCCCTGCGTCTCACCCCTGTCTCCGGCGAGGCCATCAAACTGACGGGGCCAGAACCCTTGTGTCTGGAATTGCGCCAAGTAGAGGGCCGCCCATGAGGAAGGGCCTGCATTTTGGGGATGCCGACATCCAGCACGGCGCAGACGGTCGGCTACGCCATCTGCTCAGCATGGAGGGCCTGCGCGCGGGGGAAATCCTCCAGATCCTCGATGCCGCCGAGTCCTTCCTGGAGATCGGTCAGCGGGTCATCAAGAAAACCCCCACCCTGCGGGGCCGGACCATCGTCAATCTTTTCTTTGAAAACAGTACCCGTACCCGCAGCACCTTCGAGTTGGCCGCCAAACGCCTCTCCGCCGATGTCCTCAACATTGCCGTGAGTACCAGCAGCCAGAGCAAGGGAGAATCGCTCCTCGATACGGTGGACAACCTGCGGGCCATGCATGTGGATGGTTTTGTCATCCGCCATCCCGAGGCGGGCGCGGCGCATCAGGTGGCGCGCCATGTGGGCGGAGAGGCTTTGGTCATCAATGCGGGGGATGGGCAGCACGCCCATCCCACCCAGGCCCTGCTGGATGTCTTTACCATCCGTCATTATCGTGGACCCATCGAGAATCTGGTGGTGGCCATCGTCGGTGACGTGCTGCATTCCCGGGTGGCACGCTCACAGATTTACGCCCTCTCCACCCTCGGTTGCCCGGAGATCCGGGTCATCGGACCGCGTACCCTGGTGCCGGCAGAACTCAGCGCTCTGGGGGTGCATGTCTATCACGACCTGGATGCGGGCTTGCAGGGGGCGGATGTGGTCTGTGCCCTGCGCTTGCAGCGGGAACGTATGGAGACTCATCGCCTGCCCAGCCAGGACGAGTATCACCGTCGCTTTGGCCTGACCAGTCAGCGCCTGGAAAAGGCCGCCGCCGACGCCCTCGTGCTCCATCCCGGCCCCATGAACCGGGGGGTGGAGATTGCGTCGGAGCTGGCCGATGGGCCGCAGGCGGTCATCCTCGCGCAGGTGACCCATGGCCTTGCCGTGCGCATGGCGGTGCTCACCCTTTTGGCCGGGGCACTGGGCGGGGAGGAGGATTGATGCAACGATTGCTGCGCGGTGCCCATATCATCGATCCGGCGACGGGCTTCAATGCCGTCGCCGACCTCGCCATTGCCGATGGGCGTATCCTCGCCCGCGGGCAGATCCCTGCCGCTTTCGTGGCCGAGGAGGTGCTGGACGGCACCGGGCTCGTGGCCTGCCCGGGCCTGGTGGAGATGGCCCTCCAGGCCCATACGCCGGGTCACGGTCGGGATGGGGATCTGGCCTCGGAACTGCGCGCCGCCGTTGCCGGTGGCGTGGTGCATGTCGCCTTGAGCCCGGCTACGGATCCCTGCGCCGATACGGCCGGGGTGATCCACCAGCAACGCGCCATTGCCGCAGCCCTGGGCCTGGCCAAGGTCTATCCCACCGGGGCCCTGACCCGGCAATTGGCGGGCGCGGCCCTGAGCGAAATGGCCGCCCTGCGGGAGGCCGGTGCCGTGGCCTTCAGTCAGGGCCGTCGCACCGTGAGTAACGGCGCATTACTGCGTCTGGCCCTGGCCTATGCCGCAGACTTTGCTTTGCCCGTTCTGCTCCACAGCGAAGACGCCCTCCTGGCGGCGGGTGGCGTCATGCATGAGGGGGCCCTGAGTGTGCGCCTGGGCTTGGCGGGGCGCACGGCTATCGCCGAGCAGGTGGGTGTCCTGCGCGATCTGGCCATTGCGCAGTTGGTGGATTGCCCCGTCCACATCCGCCATCTCAGTACCATGGCCGCCCTGGATGGGGTGCAGGCTGCCCGCCAACGTCGCCAGCGCGTCACAACGGACGTCAGCATCCACCATTTGCTGCTGACGGAGCAGGACGTGGGCCTTTTCAATATCCACGCCAAGACCCTGCCCCCGTTACGCCCCGTCGGTGAGCGGGATGCCTTGCGCCAGGCGCTGGCCCAGGGCCACATCGACGCCATCAGCAGCGATCACTGTCCCTGGGGCGTGGATCGGGTGGGTCAGACTTTTGCCCAGGCGCCTTTTGGCATCGCCGCCGTAGAGCTGCTCCTGCCCCTGACCCTGCGCCTGGTGGACGAAGGCGTCTTGGATCTGTCGGCGGCCATCGCGCTCTTGACGACCGGACCGGCCCGCGTCCTGGGTCTGCCCACGCCAAGCTTGGCGCCGGGAGCCGCCGCCGACCTCTGCATTTTTGATGCCGACCGATATTTTATGGTGGATCCTCGGCAACTGGTGTCACCGGGAAAGAATCAACCTTATGGGCAATGGGAGTTGCGCGGCCAGGTTCGCTATACCCTGGTGGACGGGCGCTTGGTATATCGGGCCTGAAGGGGGCGGAATGTTGGTGGGAGCAGGCCGGCGCCGCTGAACCCGGAAACGGCAACTGCCGAATCCGGGCTGCTCCTCTGGTCGATCAGTCCTTGTCGTCGGGGGTATGGAAGCTGCGCTCGGCATCCTCCATTTCTTCTTCCGCCGTGCGTGCCGGGCCGTCTTCCGGCGCGGCCTCCCGGGCCGGAGTTTGCGGCAGTCGGGCGGCAAAAAACAGGCCAATCTCAAAAAGCAGGTACATGGGAATCAGCAGCATGATCATCGACAACACATCGGGTGGGCTGAGCACTGCGGCAGCCACGGCGCAGATTAAAAAGGCATAGCGGCGACCGCGACGGAGCGTTTCCACCTGGAAGAGGCCGATGCGTGTCAACACGATGATCAGAATGGGGATCTGGAATGCCAGACCAAAGGCCAGGGAAAATTTGACAATCAGCGAGAGATAGTTGCTGACCTGGGGCATGGCGGTAATGTCGCCGCCGGAGAAACTCACGAAGAATTTGAATGCGGCAGGAAAGACCAGGAAATAGGCAAAAAGCATCCCGCCAACGAATAAAAAAACCGAGGCGAAAATCAACGGAAAAAAGGCCTGCCGTTCGTGTTCATAGAGCCCTGGCGCAATGAAGGCCCAAAACTGGTAGAGCACGATGGGCAATGCCAGGACAAAGCCCGATAACAAGGAGAGCTTGACATAGGTCAGGAAGACCTCGGGAAGGCTGGTATAGATGAGGTGGCTTCCCGCCGGCAAAACCCGGATCAGTGGTGCGGCAAGGATATCGTAAATGCTTCGGGAAAAGGGGTACGACAGCAAAAACCCTACAAAAACAGCCAGTACCGCAAAAAGCACGCGTCTGCGCAATTCCAGCAGGTGACCGATGAAGGTATTTTCCGCAAGTTTATCCAAGTTGCCAACCGTCCCTGAAAATGGTCAACCGATGAAATGGTCCGTTAAAGGGTTGGTTTGAACGGTCACGACGGCAGCGCTCTCATCCCCGGGGTGCTGCGAGAACACCCTAAGCTGCCCTTTCGCCGAGGCGGTCGTCATCGCGCGCGCCTACCCATGGACCTCGAGACCCCTCCTGCTGGCGCAGGGCGCACCGGGATTCGTTCAATGGAGGCGCTCTTCGGCGGGCGGCGTAGGTAGCGACGGCGGAGCGACCGCCTCGTTCTCGACGGCGGGCACCGCGCTATTAGCCGGCGGTGGAGGGATTTCTCCGGGAGGCTGGGGCGCAGACGGTGGGACAAGGAGATCTTCGTTGGCCAGATTACGGAGTTGGTCGGCTTCGCGGCGCAAGTCATCCAACAGTAACTGCTGCTCCACTTCCGCGCGCACGCCGGTCAGGGTGCGCCGCAGGACCCCATACCAGCGTCCTGCCGTTCGCGCCATTTCCGGCATTTTATCGGGTCCGACCACCAGCAGGGCAATGACTGCCAAGACCACCAATTCGCCAAAGCTGAAATCAAACATGATTGCCGGACGAATCAGCGTTTCACGGATTCATGCTCGTTGCTTTTGACTTCCGCATCAATGGTGTGCCCCAAGGATTCTTTCTTATCCTCTTCCTCCTTCACCGCCGAGCGAAAGCTCTTGATGGCGGAGCCCAGGTCGGAACCCACGCTGCGCAGCTTGGTGGTACCGAAAAGAGCTACCACAATCAATAAAATAATGACGAGATGCCAAATGCTCAATCCACCCATGATCAATCTCCTTACCCAGCTTAGGGTTTACCTATTGGACCATAGGGGATGGCGAAGGTTGCGTCAAGCGACGGGTGTGGCCTTGCGTGCCGCCTTTTCGGTCAGGCCCGACAAGCCCTCCCGACGTGCCAGTTCCCCCAGGACAGCATCGATATGCAATTCCTGTTCCTCCAGGGCGATCATGAGGTGAAAGAGGAGGTCGGCCGCCTCGGCAACAATAGGCGCCGCCTCCCGGTTCTTGCAGGCAATGAGGAACTCGGCGGCCTCCTCGCC
>JAJYQY010000025.1 GCA_021794385.1 Pseudomonadota bacterium
GTTTATGCCAACCGCTTCGATATCGGACTGCTCGCCGAGCGGCTGGTAGCGGCCACCCGCTGGCTGCAGCAAGAGGCGGAAGCAGTGGGCCTTCCCCTGGGCTATTTCGGCGCCAGCACGGGTGCGGCGGCGGCCTTGCGGGCGGCCGCAGAACTCGGTGACACCATCAAGGCGGTGGTCTCACGCGGCGGGCGCCCTGATCTGACCGGCCCCACCATCTCCCAGGTGACGGCGCCTACCCTCCTGATCGTCGGTGGCCTCGATGATGTGGTCATCGGCATGAATGAAAAGGCCTACGCCGAGCTTCGGGCAGAGAAGCAGATGGTCATTGTTCCTGGGGCTACCCACCTTTTTGAGGAGCCGGGCACTTTGGAACAGGCGGCACGGCTGGCCTTGGCATGGTTTCAGCGCCATTTCAAGAAGTAGAAGCGGGCTTGCCCGCGAAAGACAGGGCTCCGGTCCCCGCATCAACCGCTGGCAGGCCCGCTCCACCCGTGGAAAACGCAAGGATATTCTTGAGTTCCAGGGCGTTGTGGACAGCGTGGGCGGCCGGATCGTTATTGAAATAAACATGGACCGCAGTCAGGTCCTGCCAGCTCCGGATGCGCGCCGCCCAGATACCCAGGGTGTCCACCCCATAACAGCCGGCATAGGCCGCAGCGCCCGGACCATGCAGGCGCACATAGGCAAAGTCCGCCGTCACCTCGATGGGGGATTGGAAACCGGCGAGATCAAAAATGCAGAAGGCGGCGTTATGGGCCTTCAGCAGCGCGTAGATCTCCGGATGATGCCAGCTCGGGTCGCGCATCTCGAAGGCATACCGGTGTCCCAAAGGCAAATCTTGCAGAAAACGATCCAGGCGCCCGGGATTTCGCCGCCAATGGGGTGGTAGCTGGAAGAGAAAGGGGCCGAGTTTCCCGCCGAGGATTTCCATGCGCCCAAGGAAAACGGCCAGGGCGTCCTTCGCGGCAGAGAGTTTTTTCATATGGGTGATAAAGCGACTAGCCTTGGGGACGAAACAAAAGCCGGAGGGGGTCCGTTCCCGCCATGCGCGCAGCGCCTTTTCGCCGGGGAGACGGTAAAAGCTGCTGTTGATTTCCACGGTGTCGAAATAGCGGGCATAAAAATCCAGCCAGCCCTGCGGTGGCAGGGCGGCAGGATAAAACGGGCCGCGCCAGTGGGGATAATACCAGCCGGAGCAGCCGATCCGATAATTGCTCGCCGGGCGCCCGTCGTTCATTTCGTCCTTTGCCGGCCCCGACGAGACGGGAAGGTCAGTCCGGTAGCTTTTTCTGCCCCTTCCATTGCTTAAAACGATCTATTTCCTTGCTGACCCCCGGCGCTACCGGGGCGCCGTGGGAATTCGCCAGCACCCGGTAGATCTCCAGGGCGGCTTCCGCCAGACGATCCTGGGCCCGCAGAATGAATACGGGTTCATCTCCACCGATTCCAGGGATTTGCACATTGCCATATTTGCCGGAACTTGCCATGACGGGTTTCCTTTCAGAAGCAGCACATTTTTAGGTGCCTATTTAAAACTATAGGCTATGGTTCCAGAAAATCAACGGAAAAACCGGGAAGATAGTTGAGTCTGGCGCTTGCCGGCAGGCGATGATTGCAATCCTTTCCAGGAATTTCTCCTTCTGCCCACCGTCGCGAGGAACCGGACAAAGGGAGCTTACGACATTACGCTTCGCCGACCACGCCATAGCCCATCAATCGCTCATAGCGGGCGGCCAGGCGTTTGCCGGCGTTCTCCCGCAATAATCCCTGCAGGTGCGGCAAAAGGCACTCCCGTAGAGACTGAACGGCGGCTTGGGGGTCGCGATGGGCGCCGCCGAGGGGTTCGGGAATCACGTCATCCACCAGACCCAGGGAATGCAGGCGCCGCGCCGTTATCCCCAGCGTCTCGGCGGCCTCGGCGGCCTTGCTGGCATCCTTCCAGAGAATGGAGGCGCAACCCTCGGGGGAAATAACCGAATACACGCTATGCTCCAGCATGAGCAGGCGATCCCCGACGCCGATGGCCAGCGCCCCGCCGGATCCGCCCTCGCCGATGACCGTGCAGAGGATGGGGACGTCGAGATCCGACATCACTGCCAGATTGCGGGCAATGGCTTCGCTCTGCCCCCGCTCCTCGGCACCAATGCCCGGATAGGCCCCCGGCGTATCGATGAAGGTCAGGACCGGCAAATGAAAACGCTCTGCCAGACGCAGGAGGCGCAGGGCCTTACGGTAGCCTTCGGGGCGGGGCATGCCGAAGTTGCGCTGAATCTTTTCCTTGGTGTCGCGGCCTTTCTGGTGACCCATCCACAGGATGGGGATGCCGGCAAAGCGCGCCAGGCCGCCCACGATGGCATGATCATCGGCAAAGGCCCGATCCCCAGCCAGGATCTGTACTTCCGTGAAGAGGGCTTCCACATAGTCCAGGGTATAGGGACGCTGGGGGTGACGCGCTACCTGCACCGTCTGCCACGCCCCCAGTTTGCCGTAAATCCGCTGCAGTTCCTTGCGCGCCTTGCTCTCCAGACGTTTGATCTCATCCTCGATACCGGGCTGGTCGAGAGCCCTGAGCTCTTCCACTTTGCTTTCGAGTTCGGCTACCGCTTGTTCAAAATCCAGATAATGCGTTTTCATCGTTTTCCCATGGCTACAGATCAGGCCGGACGCCGCGTCCCCTGACGGGCACGATCCAGAGAGATGACATTATGGACCAGCGTGCTGGGTGGGCGAAAGCTCAGGGCCACAGAATTTCCGGGCAAAATGCGCGCAAGGTCCTCCAGAAGATCATTGCTGACCGTAACGGCGAAACCCTCCCCGGCGCGCAAAGTGACCAGAACCTGATCCAGGTGCACCCGGAAACGTAGCGGGGTAGTCCCCGGGAAACGCTGTACGGCATGGGCAATCTCCACCACCGGGGCATCTTTATGCAGATCCAGACACAGCATGCCGGCCAGTTCGGCACGTGCCGCCTCCAGGGTCAAAAGGCGCTGGGCGCTGACCCGCAATCCGCCGGCATAGCTATCCTCGCTGACTTCCCCGTAGACCAGTACCGGATCTTCGCCCTCCCCCATCTTGCCGGCCGCGGCCCATGCCTCGGCAAAGGCGACGACTTCGACCCGCGCAAAACCATCATCCAACGTCAGGAAATAGATCCGATCACCGCGCTTGGTACGGGTGCTGCGCCGTGCCACCACCAGGCCTGCCAGCAGGGCACTCTGGCCGACGGCGATGGCGTTCAGCGGGGTGACCCCCATGGCCCCCAAGCTTTCCCGCAGGCTGTCGAGAGGATGTCCACTCAGGTAGAAACCGAGGGTCTCCCGTTCCTGACGCAGGGTTTCGGTCATGGTCCAAGGCCCCGCATCTACGAGGGCGGGGGCCACGGGGAGGGATTCGAGTCCGGCGAAGAGGGACTCCTGTTGGCTGGACTTGGCCTTTTGGTATTGCGCTGCGCCCTCCATGGCCGTATCCAGGGAGGCGATCAGCACGGCCCGGCTGCTTCCCCAGCCATCCATGGCGCCCGCCCGGATGAGGGCCTCGACACCGCGGCGATTGAGCTTTTGTCCGTCCACCCGACAGAGAAAATCAAAGAGACCGGTAAAGGCGCCTGCTTCCCGGGCTGCCAGGATATTCGCCACCGCAGCGCGGCCCAGGCCCTTGACGGCACCCAGACCAAAGCGCACGGCTTCTCCTTCTGGCAAAAATTCCAGGGCGCTGGTGTTGATGTCCGGCGGCAGGACGGCAATGCCCATGCGCGCGCACTCGCTGACCATGGCCACCACTTTATCGGTATGGTCCATATCGGCAGTGAGCACCGCAGACATAAAGATGCGCGGATAATGGGCCTTGAGATAGGCGGTCTGGTAGGACACCAGGGCGTAGGCGGCGGAATGGGACTTGTTGAAGCCGTATTCGGCAAATTTTTCCATCAGGTCGAAAATAGCCGACGCCTGCCCCTGGGGGATGCCGTTTTTTGCGGCTCCTGCCAGGAAAATGGTGCGCTGTTTGGCCATCTCCTCCGGTTTTTTCTTACCCATGGCACGGCGCAACAGATCGGCGCTGCCCAGGGAATAACCCGCCAGCACCTGGGCACACTGCATCACCTGCTCCTGATAGACAATGACGCCGTAGGTTTCCTGGAGAATGGGGGCGAGGTCCGGATGGGGATAGCTGACGGCCGCCTTGCCATGCTTGCGGGCGATGAAGTCGTCCACCATCCCCGATTGCAGCGGTCCCGGGCGAAAGAGGGCGACCAGGGCCACGATGTCCTCGAAGGTATCGGGCTGCAGGCGGCGGATGAGGTCGCGCATGCCCGAAGATTCCAACTGAAAGACGGCAGCGGTTTCATGGGACTTGAGCAGGTCGAAACTGGCGGCGTCATCCATGGGCAGGTGCTGGAGCTGGAGCAGGGGTTCACCGCGCTGTCGCTGTTCGGCATGGACGAGCTTGACGGCCTTGTCGATGATGGTCAGGGTGCGCAGACCCAGGAAATCGAATTTCACCAGCCCCATTTTTTCCACGTCATCCTTGTCGAGCTGGGTGACGTTGCCGCTGCCCTCCGTGCCGTCGGTAAAGAGCGGCAGACGATCGGCCAGGGGTTCGGGTGAGATCACCACGCCGCCGGCGTGGGTGGAGGCGTGCCGCGGCAGCCCCTCCAGGCGCAGGGCGATGTCCAGCAATTCGCGGACATCGTCCTCTTCCGTCTGGCGGCGACGCAGTTCTTCGGACTCGGTCAGGGCCTTTTCCAAGGTCATGCCCAGATCGCCGGGCACCAGTTTGGCCAGTTGGTCCACAAAGCCATAGGGCAGGTTCAGCACCCGACCGACATCGCGCACCACGGCGCGGGCCTTCATGGTGCCGAAGGTGATGATCTGCCCCACCCGCTCGCGGCCATATTTTTCCGCCACATAATCAATGACGCGGTCGCGCTGATCCATGCAGAAGTCCACGTCGAAGTCGGGCATGGACACGCGCTCGGGGTTGAGGAAGCGCTCGAAAAGCAAGCCATGGGCGATGGGATCGAGATCGGTGATGCGCAGGGCGTAAGCCACCAGGGAACCGGCTCCGGAGCCGCGCCCGGGACCCACCGGCACGTCGTTGTTCTTGGCCCACTGGATGAAGTCGGCAACGATGAGAAAATAGCCGGGAAAGCCCATTTGCTGGATCACCCCTACCTCGCGTAGCAGCCGCTCGCGGTAGGGGATGGCGGCGCCACCAGCGATGGCCAGTTCCTCCAGTCGTTGCTCCAGACCGGCAGTCGCAGCGTCATGGAAATACTGATCAATGGGCTCGCCCTTGGGCGTCGGATAAGCGGGCAAGGCATAGTGCCCGAGGACGAGCTCCAGATTGCAACGCTGGGCAATCTCCACGGTGTTTTGACAGGCCTCCCGCAGATCCGCAAAGCGCTCCAGCATCTCTTCCGGGTTGGGCAGACGATGTTCAGGCGTAAAACGCTGGGGCCGGTGGCTGTCACTCAAGG
>JAJYQY010000112.1 GCA_021794385.1 Pseudomonadota bacterium
GCCCATTCCGCCTTGAATAATGGGCAGCAGCGATCTACCCTTGATTTTCAGTATCGGCAGTTTGCTGGCCATGATGCCATTCTCCTCGGGGCCGTCAGCCCCACCTTCCTAGCGCGCCAAGACCAATCAGTAATATTTTACAACTGATTCTGGTACAGAATACTATTACAACATCTTATTGTATCCTTTCATAAAGTGCCATCATATTCCTTGATTTCTGTCAAGGATTGGCCGGATGCAAAGTTAGCTGCCATCCACGCCGAGCGAACGCTTCGTCGCTTTTCTCGAACGCCTGATTAAGCAAGGACCTGCCGGGGCTCGGGGCTTTCCTCATTGTCGACAAGCAGCGCAGCGGGGCTGCCAGGATCGCAATCCAGAGGGCATCCTTTGCGCCCATGGAAATCATCGGTCGACAACGCCTCTCCATGTTGGATCGAGCCCGCCTAACCGCATGGCCTTGATCAGGATCAAGGATATCCTGATAGTTTTTCTCGACTATAAACCCCTATCCTCAAGAAGGAGACGAACATGGAAGCCTCAGATAGCAATAGCCAGGGCATCGCCGGCCACGGCGCCTTTTTTCAGGACACCGCTCTTTCCGCCCAGGATGCCGAACGTGCCACCGCATGGGTGCGTCGGCATGTAGACCGCAGGACCGTGGATCTAGGTGAACGCATGGATGACATCCGGGATCATATGTGGGAGCTGGAAAAGGAAGGCGAGATCCTCGTTCATCGCATCACGGACATCCATGAGCCGGTTACGGTGAAGACCCTCTACGGATGGGACAAGCGCATCCCCACCAACCGGCTCTGGCATCACAAGAGTTGCGGCCAGTGCGGGAACATCCCCGGATATCCCACGAGCCTTATATGGATAATGAATCATTTCGGCACGGATTACCTGGACGAGACCGATCAGACCAGTTGTACCGCCTGGAATTACCACGGCTCCGGCATCGGCAACGTCGAATCCCTGGCCGCCGTTTTCCTGCGCAATTTCCATCAGGCCTACGTCTCCGGTCAGCAGCATGGCTTCAATCCGGGATACTTCTATCCTTTGGTGCACTGCGGTACTTCCTTCGGCAACTACAAGGAGATCCGCAAATACCTCATTGAATCCGCGGAGTTGCGGCAGAGAGTCAAAAAGATCCTCGGCAAGCTCGGGCGTCTGGTGGACGGCAAGATCGTTATTCCCGAGGAGGTCGTTCACTATAGCGAGTGGCTACACGTGATGCGCAAGCGCATCGCCTCGGAATTGCAGCGCATCGACGTTTCCCATATCCGGGTCGCGGTGCATCCCGCCTGCCACGTCTACAAGATGGTGCCCGAGGATGCCATCTACGATCCGGAGATCCTCGGCGGCAACCGGGTCGCCGTTACCACTTCGGTGGCCATGGCCCTGGGCGCGCAGGTGATCGACTATTCTACCTGGTATGACTGTTGCGGCTTCGGCTTCCGGCACATCATCTCGGAGCGCGAATTTACCCGTAGTTTTACGATGAATCGTAAAATCAGGGTAGTGAAGGAGGAGGCCAAAGCCGACGTGTTGATTACACATGATACGGGCTGTGTCACCACCATGGACAAGAATCAGTGGATCGGCAAGGCCCACGACATGAACTACAGCGTCCCGGTCATGGCCGACGTACAGCTTGCCGCCCTGGCTTGCGGTGCCGATCCCTTCAAGATCGCACAGTTACAATGGCACGCCTCGCCCTGCGAGGATTTGGTCGAAAAGATGGGTATCAGCTGGGATGCCGCCAAGGCGCGCTTTAAACAGTATCTCCAGGAAGTGGAGGCGGGTAATATCGAATACCTCTACGATCCCGAGAGGGCCATTAACCAGCATCTCAATCTAGCCGGCGCCAAGTAAAAGGAACATCATGTTTGCTTTGGAACAATACGTTGGGATAGCATCCATTCCTGCGCTGCTCCCCTTGGGAAAGGCCAAGCAATTCCGCCATGCTGCCGTTCTGCCAAGGAAGAAGGCGAGTTCTATCCCTTGCTGACCGAGGCCCTGCCGGAAGCCCTGCAGGCCTGGATCAGGCGCTATGATGTACAGTGCATGCGCTGCTCCGACTGAGCAGCACCACCAGGAGGCAAACCGTGTCCGCCATCCCGAGAGAACGCCGCAGTGCCTGGTCCCTGGCCATCCTGATGGGATTGGTCATCACCGTCACCCTACAGATCTTCACCGGCATCGCCATGGCCTCGGGCTGGATGTCCCTGCTGTCCTTCCACGTCGAAGACGGCATGGCTGCCGCTCTCTTTATCCTGCTGGAATGGCTCTGGCTGGCGGGTACCCGGCCGGGCCGGGGCACCCTCCGCCACCTATTCCCGATGGCGGCCCAGCGCTGGCACGCGGCGGGCCGGCAGTTGCAGGGCATTTTTCTTGGCCGCCCGATCCCCACGCCCGCGCTGAACACCATCGTCGAAGGCGCCTTCCTCCTCATTGCCACCATGGCGGTGCTCCTGGGTCTGCTCCTCGTCTTCACCGCACTTCCCGCGCGTTTCCCCCTCCTTCTTGCCAGCCACCGGGCGCTGGCGGGCATACTGGCGCTGCTCTGGATCATTCATCTCCTCTTGGCCTTTTATACTGCCCTGGGCCGACGCGCAGAGGCACGGAAATGCTGAAAGCCGTGGTCGGCCCGTTCGAGAAACGGCCAAAGCTCTCCATGCGGAAAGGGTTCCGTTTTCCTTGACCTCGATCAATGAACACCGGAACGCTTTGATCAACCATGGGTCATCGCTGTTTTCCTACCGCGACCCATTGCCAGAGGAGAAATATCATGACCACCGTCACCCCAGCCCAAGCCCATTTGCATCTGCGCGCCGACGCCACCTATCCCTTTGATGCCCGCGGGGTGGCCAAACGCTTCCGCCACGCCGCCATCTTCGGGGCCCTGGATGTCCTGCAAGGGGGCGAGGCCATGGAGTTCATCAACGATCACGACCCCCTGCCCCTGCTCGAACAGTTGCGTAGCCGCTATGGGGATCATCTCGAATGGGCCTACCTGGAGCGCGGGCCGCAGATGGTGCGGATCCGCTTCAGCAAGAAAGGCTAGGGCCTGATCCTGGAGGGGGTCGCAAGGGCGGCCCCAAGGAGCAATATCGCCATGCAACTGTTTTCCACCGCCCCGGGCTTTGACGACCCCATGGGACTCCTGCTGGCTTGCCATGACCGGATATTGGGCCATTGTGACACACTGGAACGCCTGCCGGGGCATCTCGCCGCCCACGGCCCCGATGACGAGGCCCGGCAGGCCGCCGAACGCATCCTCCGTTATTTCCATGCCGCGGCGCCCCTGCACCATGCCGACGAGGAGGAGAACCTCTTCCCCCTGCTTGCCGCCCATCCCGACTTTCCCGAGAGCCTGCGCGCGCCCTTGCAGAACCTCGGCGCCCAGCACCGCGCCATGGAAGCGGCCTGGCGGGAACTCGCAGGGAGCTTGGAAGCCATCGTCGCCGGCCGCCCTGCCGCCCTTTCCCCCGAACTCTTCATCACCATGCATCGCGCCCACATCGCCCTCGAAAACGGCGAGATCTTCCCGGTGGCCGCCTGCTTGCTGACACCGGACACCCTGGCCGGGATCGGCGCCGCCATGCAGGCGCGCCGTCACGGAGCGGAGCCATGACCCACGTCGTCACCGAAGCCTGCATTCACTGCAAATATACCGATTGCGTCGTGCCCTGCCCCGTGGACTGCTTCCACGAGGGGCCCAACTTCCTGGCCATCGACCCGGATGAATGCATCGACTGCACCCTATGTGTGGAAGAATGCCCGGTCGATGCCATCTACCGCGATGTAGACCTCCCGGAGGGACAGGAAGCCTTCCTGGAGATCAACGCTCGGCTGGCCAAACGCTGGCCGGTGATCATCCAGAAAAAACCCGCCCTTCCCGAGGCGGAACATTGGGCGCAGGTCGAACAGAAACGCCACCTGCTGGAGGAGTGAACGATGGGAAGCCCCTGGTTCGAGATGCCCGAACTCCCTGCAGAGGTCCAGGAATATCACAGGATGACCGCGCCGACACCATTGCATTGAATCCGTAACCTGCTGGTAAAACGGTGGGCCTTCCTGCATGGGGTTCCTCCGCCGTGGCAGCACCGTATTTTCCAATTTCTCCTACGGCATCAGGGCGATCTGCTCCAGACCCAAAGTCTCGGGAAAGCCGAAAAGCAGATTCATGTTCTGCACCGCCTGCCCCGCTGCCCCCTTCACCAGGTTGTCGATGACCGAGAGGACCACTACCTGCCCCGGCCGCGGCTGGTGGACGGCGATGCGGCAGGTGTTCGCGCCACGCACCGAGCGCGTGGCCGGATGGCTGGCGAAGGGCAGAATATCCACAAAGGGCTCCCGGCCATAATGCTCGGCAAAGATCGCCTGGAGGTCGGTGTCGCTCAGCGACGAACGCAAGCGCCCATAGAGGGTGGCGTGAATCCCCCGAATCATGGGCATGAGGTGCGGGGTAAATTGCAAAGTGAGCGGTGCCCCTGCCAGCAGGGAGAGTTCCTGCTCGATCTCGGGACGGTGACGGTGACCGCTGACGCCATAGGCATTGACGCTATCCGCCGCCTCCGCCAGGATCAGGTTGACCTTGGCTGCACGTCCGGCACCGCTGACACCCGACTTACAGTCGGCAATCAGCGTCTCGGGATCCAGCACCCCTGCCGCCAGCAGCGGGGCATAGCCCAGGATCACGGCCGTGGGATAACAGCCCGGATTCGCTACCAGGCGCGCCCCGGGGATATGGGCCCGGGTCGTTTCCGGCAAGCCATAGACGGCATCCGCAAGGGCATCGCTGGCGCGATGGGCCATGCCATACCACTGGGCGAAGGCGGCGCTATCGCGCAGGCGAAAATCGGCGCCCAGATCGATCACCCGCGCCCCCTGCGCCAGCAGTTGCGGGACCAGATCCATGGCCACCCCATGGGGCGTGGCAAAAAAGACCAGGTCCATGGCCCCCAGGGCGCCCTCGTCCGGCGCGCTGAAGGTCAGATCACAATAGCCGCGCAAGTTGGGAAAGAGACTATCCACGCGCGTCCCCGCCTCGGCGCGCGAGGTAATCAAAGCCGGCTCGACCCCCGGATGGGCCGTCAACAGCCGTAACAGCTCCATGCCCGTATAACCGGTACCGCCGACAATCCCCACCCGTATCATGTCCTATGACCTCCCATTGGCGAGCAAAGCAAAGCGTGGCCTCAGCCTAAGACAAAAAAGCCGCCCGAAGGCGGCTGCTCTGGCTCGTACCCCGATCCCCTTAGCGTTTGGAGAACTGGTGACTACGTCGTGCCTTGTGCTTGCCCACCTTCTTGCGTTCCACTTCGCGGGCGTCACGGGTGACAAAGCCGGCAGTCCGCAGGGGACGGCGCAGGGCTTCGTCATAGGCCATGAGGGCGCGGGTGATGCCGTGGC
>JAJYQY010000028.1 GCA_021794385.1 Pseudomonadota bacterium
GCCATATGACAGAAGACGCGAGCCGCCGCGAAGGCCTAAGCATGTTGCCGGCCGCTGGCTGTCCGATGAGCAAATGGTTCTGCCTGCGGCGCGGGGAATATCAACAGATCCCGGCCTTTCTCCCCGCCGAGCGCATGCACCAGCGCCTCCACGCCCTGAGCACGGGCGCCGACGAAAAGGCCCTGCGCGCCGCCCTGGTGGAAATGCGCATCCTCTCCCTCGTGCTTTACGAGGCCATTGCCCAGCAACCCGGCGACACCGCCAAGGACCATCAGGACCGCCCATGAACAATGGAACGCCCATCTCCCACTTTCTCGGCCTCCACAGCGCCGATTTTTCCCTCATCGACCGCTACCGTGACCGGCTTGAAGAGGGCGCGGAAGGGTTGGCACGCCACTTTTATGATTATTTGCTGGCCTTCCCCGTCACCGCCGCCGTTTTTCGCGACTTCTCCAAAGAGCGCCTGGAAGCCCTCGTTCATCAACAGGCAGATCACAGGCAGATCATCTGCGCAAGCTGCTGCGCAGCCATCTCGACGCCAACTGGCGGCAGACCATACGCCATATCGGCATCATCCATCAGCAGTTCGGCATCGAGCCCGCCTGGGTGGCGGGGGCTTACATCCTCTACTGGCAACACTGGCAGCAAACGCTGCGGCGGATCCCGAATCCGGACCGGGAGCCCCTGCGGGGCATCCTCTTCCGCCTCCTCGTGGGCGACCTCATGCTGCAATTGGAGGAGGGCTACGCCCATGCCTCCCAGAAGACGGACGCGGAACGATTAGGCCTATTGCAAGTGCTCCTCGGGGTACTTAGTGTCTCCTCCGGCCACGAAGAAGCTCCCCAGCCCGAAGAACTCCTGCAGCGCATCGCCGCCGCCCTGCCCATCCAAACCCGGGGAGTCCCCGTGGCGGGCTACCTCATCACCACCAAAGGGAAAGACCTGCTCACCACCGAATACATGGCCGGCACCAGGATTGCCGAGTTGGAAATCCCGCAGCAAGCCGGCGATCCCTGCTGGGAAGCCCTAGAGTCCGGGCAGGTACAAATTGTGGATACAGCGGGACCTGGCGCACTGCCGTGGCTACAGTCCCTCCAGGGCATTGCCGCCGAAGTGAGCATCTTTCCCTTTGGCGCCGCAGACCTGCGCGGAGTAGGCCTGGTGGGCGCCAAGACCAAGGGTTATTTTCGCCAGGTGGGCAGCGCCTACTTTCAAGCCTTTACCCATCTCGGCGCCCTGGTGCTGCAACTGCGCAACCAAGCCCTCGCGACCCCCTCACCGGTCTGCCCAATCGCGCCCTGCTCATGGACCGACTCGAACATGCCTGCCACCAAGCGCTCCGCCAGGAGCGCCTGCTGGGTATCGGCCTGCTGGATCTCGACGGCTTCAAGCAGGTCAACGATCGTCTCGGTCACGAGGTGGCAGACCGTCTCCTCAAGGCCGTGGTGGAGCGTCTGCACCAAGAACTCCGCGCCGAAGACACCATCGCCCGCATCGGCGGAGACGAATTCGCCCTGCTCCTACCCAGCATCGAACGCTTGGAAGAATTGGAGGTCCTCTGCGAACGTATCCTCGCGGCCATTCGTCAACCCCTGAAAATCCGTGGCGAAAGCATCACCGTGTCGGGCAGTCTCGGCCTTACCCTCTACCCCCTCGATGACAGCGACGCCCGCATACTGCTCCGCCATGCGGATCTCGCCCTCTATGCGGCCAAAGCCGGCGGAAGGGACCAGTACCACACCCAGGCCTTGGATGAAGCCGTCCAGGCCGACGACGCCCTACGGAGTCGCCTGGAAAAAGGACTCCGCGAAGGCCGCCTCCCCCTACTGTATCAACCCATGGTCAGCACCACGGGCGTAGTCCTCGGCGTGGAAGCCCTCCTCCACCTCCAGGGCCCGAGCGCCGACCAGATCAGCCCCACCGCCTTGGCCAGCGCCATCGATCACCCCCCGGCTGGCACGCCCCATCGGTCGCTTCATCCTCGCTGCGGCATTGCAACAGGCAGGCGGATGGAGCGCCTAGCGCCTCAAGCTCTCCAGCAGATCCGGGCCGCTGCCGGGAGGGGGCAGGGTACAAACGCCTTCCAACAGCCCCGTTTCCTCAGACAGGCAGGGGGCATGAAATAACTGACCGGACCACATGCCCTGGAAACTGCGCCAGGTGACCAAACCCCAGAAAAACGCCAGCAACAGCGTAAAACCCGCCCCCAGTGGCGCAAGAACGCCAAAATCCGTGTCATGGGCCAAAGCAAAGGTAGCCGCCGTATAGACCCCGAGGGGGAAGGTAAAGCCCCACCAACCCATATTGAAAGGCAGGCCTTCATGGAGATAACGGAGGGTAAACAATCCGGCCATCGCCATCCACCACAGGCCGAAGCCCCACAGCAGGAAGGCAATAAAAATACTGCCCATCTGTCCAAAGGCCGCCGACTGCGCCAGGGGCGTAGCGGCAAAGGCCTGGGTATCGGCATCCCCCAACAGCACCAGGGCCAAGGCTCCGGTACCCAATGGCCCCAGGGGTAGCCAAGCGGAAACGGCCATATCCGCATGGGGAAGCTTGTGCAAGGTCAGGCGCAGGAACAAGATGGTCAGAATGCCCAAGGCCAAGGGCACCGAAATGGCCCAAAGAACATAGCTGATGTAAATTACCATCGTCGCCCCTCCCGTTGCCAGATGGGGAGCCAGCAGCCCCCCGCTGGCGGCCGCCACTTCCGGTGGAACGATGGGTAGGAGCCACGCCGCCGTCATGCGTTCGATGGCGTGTTCTTGGGCGGTAAACATGAAATAGGGCACCACCAATACCGAAAGCACCGACAACGCCACGTCTACCCACCAGAAGACCAAGGCCATCTCCAGCGCTGGCCCGGAATGAGGCCCAAGCAGTAGACCGCCATTGATGATGGTGGCAAGCCCCATGGGAATGGCGCCAATAAACAGGGACTGCACGGGGTGCCCGAAAAGACGCCGAAAGGAGGCCGGGTAAAAGATCGCCCGGCCCAGGAAGAGGCCGGCGAAAAGGCAGAAAAACAGCCCGTTGATGATCCACAGCCCCTGTGCCAATGGGCTCTGGCCCCAAAAAGGATAGGGAAATGCGCCCACCATCAGCGCCAGAATGCCGGTACCCATATTGGCGGCAAACCAGTTGGGGGTGAATTGACGCACAATTTCGCGGAGATCGCCGCGGGGAAGGGCAGAAAAAAGCGCCATAGTCACCTCATCGTTCAGTCTATGAGAATATAACTATAGATTGCCGACTAGTTATTATAAAATGATATTTTATAATTTATGATATGAACAGGTATAATCGACTATGAATGCCATTGATCCCCAACTTCTCCTCACCTGGGCCAGGGTAGCCCGCGCCGGCAATCTCCACCTCGCCGCAATGGAACTGCACCTCACCCAGCCTGCGGTCTCCCACCAACTACGCCGCCTGCAGGAATGGATGGGGGAGCCCCTCTATCGGCGCGTCAGCCGCGGCATTGAGCCTACCCAAACGGGTGTCCTGCTGCTGCGCACGGCCGAACGCATGGAGGCCACCCTGGAGGAGGCACAGGCCCTGCGCAGCCATACCCAGTCCCTCTTACGCGGGAGCTTGACCATCGTGGCCAGCCATAGCAATGCCGAATATCTGCTCCCCCCGGCTATTGTCGCTTTCCGGGCCCGCTATCCCGGCGTCTCGGTCCGCCTCACCAGCACCAACAGTCGTCAAGCGCGGAACCTGCGCGAGGGCGCCGACCTGATTTTCATCGAAGACACGGTATCCAGCGCCGATCTCAGCGGCGACTGGGAGCAACGAATCCTGGTGGAAACCGGGATCGCCCTGCTCGTCCCCCGCGACCATCCCTTCGCCCACACCAACGCTCCCATTCCCCTGACATCCATCGATCCGGAAATGCTGGTCTGGCGGGAAGATGGCTCGGGCATCCGCGAACATGCCTTGCAAGCGCTCCACCAACAGGGCATCTATCCGGATATCCGTTATGAGCTGAGTGGCTTCGCCGCGGTACGCAATGCCCTGCGCTGTGGTCTGGGCATCAGTCTGGTATCGGCCCTGGCCGGCGCAGAAGCCCTTCCCGACCTCCGCGTCGTGGCCGTGGCCCCGGCCATCAGCCACACCCTTTCCGCCCTTTACCGCAAAGGACTCAGCCAGGCCGCCCAGGCGTTTTTGCCCTTGCTGCACGCCCCTGAACCCCAGGCAATGGCATAACCGGGCGGTATCTCTATAAGCGCGGGGGAAGCCGTGACTAGCCCTGCGCCGCGGGGAGGAGAGGGAGAGAACTGACCCCGCGTCAGTGGGAAAACTTCGCCACCTGCCCCGGAAAGACCTTCACCTCGCCATGGCTGCGCAAATCCTGTAAATACCCCGCAAGCAGCAACTGTACCCGCTGTTCTTCCAGCGATTGAGAGATCTGTGCCGAGACCTGCGGATTCAAGCTGGCCGCCGGCGGCACGCCGACGCGCGTAACGGCAAAGACCACATATTCCTGTCCTGCCTTCGCCATGCCCAGCGAAGGCACCCCTCCGCGGGGGGCTGGAGCGTTAAAGATTGCCGGTAACAAGCCCTGGGGCAGACCTTGGACATTATGCCGGGTCAGATTGACATTATTCTGATAGCGAAAGACGCCATTGCGCGTCAAGGACGCCAAGGCCTTACCACCCTGGGCCGCCTTCCATACCTGCTGCGCCGCCGCCTTCGCCAGCGCCTCGCTATTCTGCGTGGTGAGAATCTGCGTAATATCCGGGCTCACTGCAGCCAGTGGCCGGGCCCTCGCCGGCTGGAAATGGACGAGATGCACCGCCAGCAAATTACCGTCGGGGAGAGTGATCGCTTCGCTGTTCTTCCCCTCCAGCACCGCCTTGCCAAAGGCCAACGCCAATGCCTTGGGGTCATGGAAAGGACCCGTCGCCGCCACCTGCCCGGCCACCAGCACCGGGCTTTCCTCCACGCTCAGACCATAGGCCTGGGCAACCGCCGCGAGACTCTTCGGGCTACTGAAAAGACGGTCCTTGAAATTCTCCATCTGGGCATTAAATAACTGCCTGGCCTTCTCCTCACGCCCTTTATCGCCAGACTGCGCCGCCGCGACGGAAACGCTGGGAGCGCTCGCGTGCCCTGATTCCTGGGCAGCGGTGACCGGCGTCTTATCGCCCACCTGATTGAGAAACGCCTGCGGCCCAAAGAGCACGTATTGCACCTGAACCTGCTCGGGCTCCTGAAATGCCTGAAGATGCGCATGATAATACGCGTCGATATCCGCCGCACTCGGTACGGCCTGCTGGGCAAAGGCGGCAAAGGGAATCTCAACGCTCTCCTCATCCCGATATTCCTGCGACCACGCCCACAGTTGCTGTGCTTCGCCGGCGTTGGCCAGAGGGGTAACCTGGGGGATTGCCTGCAATTGCGCCAGCAGCATGCTCTCGCGGAGCATGCCTTCAAACTGCGCCGGGGTCAGGCCATTGGCCACCAACAGCTTCTCGTAACGGCTCTTGGAAAAATGCCCGTTTTCAGCAAACTCCGGTATGGATTCAATCTTCTTGACCAGCGCCGCATCGGGCACCTGCAATCCGAGATGCCGTCCTTCTTTACTCAGCAAAACATCATTGATCATGCTGTTCAGAATCTGCTCACTGAATCCCTGTTCCTGCGTAATTTTTTCAGCAGTAGCGGCACCAAAGACCTGCGTATAACGGGCCCGAGCATCCTCCAGACGTTTCTGGAAAATCGCTCCGCCAATTTTTTGGCCGTTGACCTTTGCAACGATACTGCTCTGATCGGATCCCGATAAGAAATAATCACTGACGCCCCATAACATGAACGACAATGCGATCAACAATAACAGCACCTTCGCTGCCAGAGATTTGCCCAGATTCCGAAAAAACTCCAACATGATTCTTCCCCACCAGAAATAAGAAAAATAATACTCCGGATATCAAAGCAAAGCAGATCTTTCACCCATTCCCGGAGCCAGCCAAGGGATCCGTAGCAGCGGATCCGGCAACCGGGACGCTATTCCCCCGATCTGCCCACCAGAGAAGCCCAAGCCCAGTGAATCCGACCCGGACACAAAAAAGGGCGAACCCCAACGGGATCGCCCTACGGAATGGTGGCGGGGTGGACGGGGCTCGAACCCGCGACCTCCGGCGTGACAGGCCGGCATTCTGACCAACTGAACTACCACCCCTAGATGAATTCATAGTGGTGGGCGGTGAGGGGCTCGAACCCCCGACATTCGGCGTGTAAAGCCGACGCTCTACCAACTGAGCTAACCGCCCCAACCATATTTTATCAGTTTACTGCATCTCTCAATGCTTTACCAGCCTTGAATTTCGGAGTGCGGCTTGCGGCAATCATGATTTCCTGACCGGTGGCGGGGTTGCGCCCCTTGCGAGCCTCCCGGGTGGAGACGAGAAAAGAACCGAAGCCCACCAGCGTTACCTGCTCCCCGGCCTTGAGCGCCTCCTTAAGGACTTCCAAGGTCGCATCCAGCGCCGTCCCTGCTGCTACGCGGGAAATTCCCGCATGATCTGCAATTTTTTCAATCAACTCCGATTTATTCATGCTACTTTCTCCTTTATGGGTATACCTACCGCCAGAAATTACTACCTTCCCTGAGACAAGTCTGCACGTTATAACAAGCGACAAAAAGCCATGTCAAGAAAAGCTTCGCCAGCTAATGCGCCGTAGCCTTTTCGTCGCTACTGCCCTCCCCCACCTTGCCGGCGGGTACCAGAGGAGCGGAGTCTTCCGGCTCAGGCAAGGGGCTTGGCCTGGACTCCAGGGCTATCGCCAGGACCTCGTCTATCCAGCGCACGGGCTTGATCACCAGTGCATCCCGGACATTCTTGGGAATCTCCTGAAGGTCTTTCTCATTTTCCTGCGGAATCAAGACCGTGCTAATCCCGCCCCGATGCGCCGCCAATAACTTTTCTTTCAAGCCGCCGATGGGCAAGACCTCGCCACGCAAGGTGATCTCACCCGTCATGGCCACACTGGCATGCACCGGGATGTTGGTCAAGGCCGACACCAGGGCAGTACACATGCCGATACCGGCGCTCGGGCCATCTTTTGGTGTGGCGCCTTCGGGGACATGGATGTGCACATCCTTGTTCTGGTAAAAGTCCGGCGCGATACCCAAGGCCTGAGCCCGGGAGCGCACTACACTCATGGCGGCCTGAATGGACTCCTGCATCACGTCCCCGAGCTTGCCGGTGATCAATAACTTCCCACGCCCGGGAATGACCACGGCTTCAATGCTCAGCAGCTCGCCACCGACTTCCGTCCACGCCAGACCCGTCACTTCGCCAATGCGGTTTTCCTTTTCCGCCTTGCCAAAGTCATAGCGACGGACACCCAGATACTTGTCCAGGTTACGGTCGGAAACCTGGACCCGTTTGCGTTTCTTGTCCAGGAGCAGTTCCTTGACCACCTTGCGGCAAATCCGGGCCAGTTCACGCTCCAGGTTACGCACGCCTGCTTCCCGGGTATAGTAACGAATGATGTCACGAATGACGGCCTGCGAAACCTGCATTTCGCCGTCCTTCAGGCCGGCCTTGCCCGTCTGCTTGGGCAGCAGATATTGCATGGCGATATGGATTTTCTCGTCTTCCGTATAACCGGAGAGGCGAATCACTTCCATACGATCCATGAGCGGTGCGGGAATATTCAAGGTATTGGCCGTGGTGACAAACATCACCTCGGAAAGATTGAAATCCACCTCCAGATAGTGATCGTTGAAAGCGGCATTCTGCTCGGGATCCAGGACCTCCAGCAATGCCGAGGCCGGGTCACCGCGAAAATCCATGGCCATCTTGTCCACTTCGTCCAAGAGCATCAGGGGATTACGGGTGGCCACCTTGGCCAGGCTCTGGATGATCTTTCCGGGCAATGCACCGATATAGGTGCGCCGATGCCCGCGAATCTCCGCCTCGTCGCGCACGCCGCCCAGGGACATACGAACAAATTTACGTCCGGTAGCCGCGGCAATGGAGCGCCCCAGGCTGGTCTTCCCCACGCCGGGCGGTCCGACCAGACAGAGAATCGGACCCTGGCTGTTGCCCACCCGTTCCTGAACGGCCAGATATTCCAGAATCCGCTCCTTGACGTCTTCCAGGCCGTAATGGTCGGCGTCGAGAATTTCCTTCGCCCGGGTCAGATCCTTGGTGATCTTGCTGCGTTTGCGCCACGGCACGCTCACCAGCCAGTCGATATAATTGCGGACGACGGTCGCTTCGGCCGACATGGGGCTCATCATGCGCAGCTTTTTCAGTTCTGCATCCGCCTTGGCCCGAACCTCCTTGGGCATGCCCGCCTTCTCGATCTTGCGGGCCACCTCATCCGCTTCTCCGCCACCCTCTTCCGAAAGGTCGCCCAGTTCTTTCTGGATCGCCTTCATCTGCTCGTTCAGGTAGTACTCGCGTTGGCTTTTCTCCATTTGCCGCTTGACGCGGCCACGGATACGCTTCTCGACCTGCAGGAGATCAATTTCCGATTCCATCATCCCGAGCAGATGCTCCAGGCGGGCACGGGTGTCCGCCTTCTCCAGGATCTCCTGTTTTTCCTCCAGCTTGAGGCTGAGATGCGCGGCCACCGTATCCGCCAGGCGCGCAGGATCATCCATACTGGCCAGGGTGGACAGTATTTCCGGCGGAATCTTCTTGTTGAGCTTGACGTAGGATTCAAACTGGTTGCTCACCGAGCGCATCAATGCCTCGCTTTCGCGATCGGCCAGTTTGTCGCTTTCTATGACTTGTACCTGAGCCCGCAAGGAATCGGCGCCCGGCAGGAAGGAAACCAACTTTGCCCGGTCGGTCCCTTCCACCAGCACCTTGACCGTGCCGTCAGGCAGTTTCAGCAATTGCAGGATGGTCGCCAAGGTACCCACCCGAAAGATGCCTTCGGGTTGCGGATCATCGTCCGCGGCATTTTTCTGCGCCACCAGCAGGACCTGTTTGTCTCCACCCATGGCCTCTTCCAGGGCATGAATGGATTTGGCTCTACCGACAAAAAGCGGGATCACCATGAATGGAAAAACCACCACATCACGCAATGGCAATACCGGTACCATCAAACCTTCGCCATCAACCAGCAGGACATTCTTATCAACCAGTGCCATGGTTTACCCCTTGAACCAGGTAGATACCAACTACCGATGTTTGTGAAAGTGGTGCCGCCACCCGCGTTTTTCAATGGTGGCGGCGCAGAACGGGAAGCCTAGGCCGGATGGGAAATATCCACCTTAACCGCGCCGTCATCGTAAACCAACAATGGCTTACCCGCTCCATCCACTACAGTTGCATCGACGACCACCTTCTTTACCCCGTTCATGGACGGCAATTCATACATGGTGTCCAGCAAGATTTGCTCCAGAATCGAGCGCAAACCCCGCGCACCGGTTTTCCGCACCAACGCCTTCTTGGCAATGGCCCGCAAGGCCTCGGGCCGGAACTCCAGATCGACGCCTTCGAGGAGGAAAAGTTTCTGGTACTGCTTGATGAGGGCATTTTTCGGCTCCGTCAGGATGGAGACCATGGCCTCCTCATCGAGCTCATCCAGGACCGCCACCACGGGAAGGCGGCCGACAAACTCCGGAATGAGCCCATAGCGCACCAGGTCTTCCGGCTCCAGGTCACGGAGGAGCGTGCCCAGGCTGTCCGGTTTGCTGCGGCTCTTCACCTCGGCATTGAAACCCATACCGCCTTTCTCGATACGCCGCATGACGGACTTTTCCAGTCCGCTGAAAGCCCCGCCGCAAATAAAGAGGATATGCCGGGTATCCACTTGCAGAAACTCCTGCTGGGGGTGTTTCCGGCCGCCCTGGGGAGGCACCGAGGCCACCGTACCCTCGATGAGCTTCAGGAGGGCCTGTTGCACCCCTTCGCCGGAAACATCCCGAGTGATGGAGGGATTCTCGGACTTCCGCGAAATCTTGTCTATTTCGTCAATGTAAACGATGCCCGTTTGGGCTTTTTCAACGTCATAGTCACATTTCTGCAGGAGTTTTTGAATGATATTCTCGACATCTTCGCCGACATAGCCGGCTTCGGTCAACGTCGTCGCATCGGCAATGGCGAAGGGCACATTCAGCAAGCGCGCCAGCGTTTGCGCCAGCAGCGTCTTACCCGATCCCGTGGGCCCGATCAGCAGGATATTGCTTTTATCCAGCTCTACCTCTTTTTCCTTGCTACCGTGCTCAAGACGCTTGTAATGATTATAGACCGCCACGGAGAGGACTTTCTTGGCCCCCTCCTGGCCGATTACATAATCATCCAGGGTTTTCCGGATCTCCCGGGGTTTGGGCAATTTGCTGTGACCCTCGGCCGGGGTGTCATCCAGAATTTCGTCTTTTACGATATCGTTGCATAATTCTACACATTCATCGCAAATAAACACGGAGGGGCCGGCAATAAGTTTGCGTACTTCATGCTGGCTTTTTCCACAAAACGAACAATAGAGCGTTTTTTCGCCAGTTCCGTCGTGTTTTCCAGCCATAGTATTTCTCCTGCCTCGTTCAGGCGGTCTCGTTATCGCCGCGATGATTGATCACGGCATCCACGAGACGGTAGGTTTTGGCCTCATCGGCCGACATGAAAAAGTCCCGGTCCAGATCCTGCTCGATGCGCTCCCGGGATTGCCCGGTATGCTCGACCAGGATCTCATTGAGCCGCTCGCGGATCCGCAGTATTTCCTTGGCATGAATTTCGATATCCCCGGCCTGCCCCTGGAAACCGCCCGATGGCTGATGCAGCATGATCCGGGCGTTGGGCAGGGAATAACGTTTGCCCGCCGCCCCGGCAGCCAGCAGCACCGCCCCCATGCTCGCCGCCTGACCGACGCATACGGTACTGACATTCGGCCGGATAAACTGCATGGTGTCATAGATCGCCATCCCGGCGGTGACCGATCCGCCCGGGCTATTGATGTAGAGGGCAATGTCCTTGTCGGGGTTTTCGGCTTCCAGAAAAAGCAACTGGGCCACCACCAGATTGGCCATGAAATCCTCGACCTGGCCGACCAGGAAGATGACGCGCTCTTTCAGCAGGCGTGAATAAATATCGAAGGCCCGCTCCCCGCGTCCCGTTTGTTCGATGACCATGGGGACATAACCCAATGCATCTATTCGTGGCAATGACCTGCCTTCTTCCCCATAACCCATGCTCTGGTACTCCTCTCTAGCAATTTGCGTACTGCATGGCAAGCCTTACGCGTTTACGACGCCCACCGGTTCACGACCGATAAGCTGATTGAAAGTCACGGGCTCGTCGATCACTGTAACACGCTCCAGTACCCATGCCACCACTTTGGCCTCCAGCGCTATCGCCTCCGCCTCGCCGAGCCGATCCGGGTTGCGGCGGTACCAGGTCATCACCTCTTCCGGATCTTCATACTGCTCGGCGATTTCCTCGATGACCCTGGCCACTTCCTGGCGCTCGGCCCGCAACTGCTCGCGCCGCGCAATCTCGGACATGACCAGACCGAGGGTCACCCGGCGGCGGCCCTGTTCCTCGGCGTTGTCAGGGACAGGGGTACCGGCTTCGCTCGCCTCTTTTTGCAGCCGCTCCATTTCCTGAGCAAGCAACTGCTTGGGGAGATCGGGCTGATTGCCTTGCACCAGCAGCTCAAGCACCTGCGTTTTCAGCCGCATCTCACTGATACGTCGGGCCTCGCGCTCCAGGTTTTCCCGCACCTCCCGGCGCAGGGTTTCCACTTCACCATCTTCGATACCCAATGACAAGGCGAAGGCGGCGTCCATTTCGGGGAGTTGCGGCTCCGCGACATCCTTGATCAAAAGATGAAATTGCGCCGTTTTACCGGCGAGTTCCTGTTGATGGTAGTCCTCCGGGAAGGTGATTTCCACGTCCTTTTCCTCCCCGGCCCGTAAGCCCGTGAGGGCCCCTTCCAGCTCCGGCAGCAGGCGGCCGCCGCCGAGGATGGCCGGGTAATCCTGGGCGCTGCCCCCAGGCAACGGCGTTCCTTCCACGCTACCGGAAAAATCGAGGAGGACCCGATCGCCTGCCTGTGCGGCCCTGTCCACGGAAACAAATTGACGACGCTGCTGACGCATGATCTCGATGGTCGCGTCCACATCGCTTTCAGCGACTTCGGCGCTTTGCCGGGTCACAGTACCCTCGGGCACCTGCGGTTCAAAATCGGGGTAGACTTCGATGACGGCGGTGTAGATCAAATCCTGTCCGCGGCCGCCCGAATCCACCTGGATTTCCGGCCGCCCCACCGGGCGCAAGCTCCGCTCCTGGAGGGCGTGAAAATAGGTCTCGTTGATCAGATGATCAAAGACCTCCATGAGGATATCGGAACCGAAATGGCGCTCCACCACGGCCAGGGGAACGCGACCGGGGCGAAACCCGGGCAAGCGGGCCGAGCGCGCCTTCTGGCGCAAACGCTGCGTGACTTCCTCCTCAACACTGCCGGCGGGCACGGTAATCGTGATCCGCTTTTCCAATGGAGTCTCCGCCGTGATGGAGATTTGCATGAACTCATCCTCTTTTTGCATTTTGTCTAAGCCTATATTTCAATCATAAACAGAAGGCGCACCGCCCTCAAGGTTCAAAGTTTTTGGGCGGTTCAGAATCCCGGTGCCGCCGTTTTCCAACCGTCCTATTGCAACCCCCTACTTCCGGGCTTGACGGGCGTACCACCCGCCGCGCACAGGGGGCAATCGGCAGCTTCCCAGCTTTGCACAGGCAAGCGCAGAAGGGGGAAAAAGGGCACCCCGCCAAAATCGCTGATGCTGCCGCTACGGTCGATGATGGATGCTACCGCCAGCACTTCGCCGCCCGCTTCCCGGACAGCGGTGATACATTCGCGGGTAGAGCCACCGGTGGTAATGACGTCTTCCACCACCAGCACGCGCTCTCCCGGGGCGATGGCAAAACCGCGCCGCAGGCGCATGCGCTCGCCCTCCCGCTCCGTGAATATGCTCCGCACCCCCAGGGCGCGGGCCGTTTCATAGGAAACGAGGATGGCACCGACGGCCGGGCCGGCAACGACTTGCAACTGCCTGCGCAGCGGCTCCGGGATGGCCTTCGCCATGGCCGTGCAGAGCAAGGCGGCGTGCTCCGGATGCTGCAAGACCCTTGCCGATTGCAAATAGGTATCGCTATGCCGACCGGAGGAGAGCAGAAAGTGCCCGTCGAGCAATGCTGCGTCCTGCCGGTATAATTCGATCACCTGTTCTGGCGCCACTGCATTTCCTCTATCCCCAAATAGCCAAGCTGAAAATTCACGCTCTTTCCCTCACCCGGTGGCCGGCTTGTGCTTTTACCCGCTCCCGACCGCTGCCCTGTCCATCTCCGCCAGGATGTCCGCCAGCGCCGCGGCCGGATCGCAAGCTGCCGTAATGGGACGGCCGATGACGAGATGATCGGATCCGGCCCGCAAGGCCTGCGTCGGCGTCAATATGCGCCGCTGGTCGTCCGCTGCGCTATGGGCCGGCCGGATTCCCGGCGTCACCAACAGCATCTGCGGATGGGCTTGGCGCAGCACGGTTGCCTCCTGCGCCGAACATACCACGCCATCCATACCGCTATGGGCAGCAAGAGCCGCAAGACGATTCACCTGAGTCGGCGGACTAGCGAAGATGCCGATTTCCCGCAAGCTCTCCTCATCCATGCTAGTGAGCACGGTCACGGCAATCAAGAGGGGATGATGGGACTCCTGATCAATCGCTTCCCGGGCGGCCACCATCATGCGGCTCCCCCCGCTGGCATGCAGGTTCATCATCCAGACCCCCAGGCGTGCCGCGGCGCGACTCGCCCGGGCAACGGTTTGCGGGATATCGTGAAACTTGAGGTCCAAAAACACCGCAAAACCCATGGTCTGCAGTCGCTCGACCACGGCCGGGCCACTGGCCGTAAACAACTCCTTGCCCACCTTGAGCCGACACCGGCTGGGGTCGAGGCGCTGCGCCAGATGGATGGCCTGGGTCGCATTGGCATAATCCAAAGCCACAATGATCTGTGCTGTCATAGGGATCCCGCCCCACCAAAAGTACCCCAGCGCCGGCAACTGGGGCAACGCCAGTAATGCTGGGGACTCTGGTAACCACATACCTGGCAACTGAACAGGGGCTGGGTCACGGGCAATGCACGCACGGCCTGGACCAGCGCCGGGTAAAGCAGCGGTGCAGGATCTTCCCCATCCATCTGGAGCAATGTCTGTATGGCCGACAGCTCCGGCGCAACCTGGATGACCGACAGCAGGAAAGCGGCGGCAGCCTGCTTGCCCTCGCCGTGCAGGAGGGCGTTCGCCAGGCGATCTACGCTCAGGGGCGAGTGGCAGACCTGTTTCAGCCTGGCACTGATCTGGCGGGCTTCCTTCCCGTCGCCACATTGGCGCAACGCCGCCAGCAACAAATCCAGAACGACCAAAATGATGACTTTCGCCTCTCCTTCCAGGAGGGTTGCCCAGGTTTGCGCCGCCACTAGCCAGCGTTGCTGGCGATAGGCGATGGTGCCCGCCACCACCACTGCCCTGGGACTCGACCGATCCTGTTTGCGGGCGGCGGCGAGATAGTCACCGGCACGCTCCAGCTTGGCCTGGGCCAGCGCCTGCTCTGCCAGCTCGCAATAAAGCATGGCGATAATGGCTTTTTGCTCAAGCTGACCTGCTGCATACAAACGCTCACGAACCTGTATGGCCTGCTCCCAATCTCCTTCGAGTTCGTAGAGTTCGGCCAAGGCCGCAAGGCCTTCCAGATGTTGGGGCCGAGCCGCAAGAAGTTCGCGCAACATGGACTCGGCCCGATCCAGGATTCCCGCCTTCAGATAATCCTGGGCAATTTCGAAAAGAATACTTTCCCTGATGGCTGGGGATAACGCCTTCTGTTCAAAAAGGTATTGATGCACGCGCAAGGCACGCTCCAATTCTCCCCGGCGGCGGAACAGGCGGCCGAGTGCCAGGAGGATATCCACGGTCTCCGGATGTTGCTGCAGGGCATCGAGAAAAATCTCGATGGCTTCGTCATTGCGCTCATTGAGGAGATAGTTGAGACCTTGGATATAAATATGGGAGATCGCTTCGGGGTTCGCAACGGGAACAGCTTTCGCCCCAGGAACGATGCGCCCCAGTACGAAGCCCAAGCCAACGGCGATAACCAGGATCAGCGCGGTGGTGATCTCCACGTCGACGGTCTGCGCCTATGATCCTGCAACGCCCTGCAAACCGTCAGCAGACCAGTCCACCTGCTCGCGCAGTTCCTTGCCCGCCTTGAAATGCGGTACCCGCTTCTCGGGGACCATGACCGGCTCTCCCGTCTTGGGGTTACGCCCCAGTTTGGCCGGACGAACGTGCATGGAGAAACTGCCAAAGCCCCGAATCTCAATACGCTCATCATCCGCGAGGGCGTCGCTGAGGTATTCCAGAATCAGACGCGTCGCCATTTCCACATCGCGACTACTTAATTGCGGATATTCTAAACAGATATTTTTAATTAATTCGGATTTAGTCATGACTCTTGTCTTTGTAAAGGGGTTGTATCGCGATCAGAACAGATAAAAGCGGGCAGTAGATTGTGCAACCAGATAGGCTATTGCCGAACTGGCGGCAGTGGACAACCAGTCAGCCAAGGTATTCTCGCTACGCACCTCCCGGACCCGCGTGTCTGCGGGCAGTTTCAGTTGTGCCAGCAACCAGTTCTTTGCCGCATGTTCACCACCAATGGCGTCCACCAGCCCCAGTTTTTGCGCCTCCAGGCCCGTGTAGACCTGTCCGGTGGCCAGCGCGTCTACCCTTGCCGGCGGGATATGGCGATCATTGGCCACGAGCTGGACAAATTGATCCCGAATATTCATGACAATCCCCTGGAGATATTTTCTGTCGGCTGCCGACATGCTGCTGAAGGGCGAACCGGCATCTTTCAGCGGACCGGATACGATGGCATTGCTCTGGATCCCGATTTTATCCATCAACCCCGACAAACTGAAAGTTTGCAGAATAACCCCAACGGACCCCGTAGCCGTGGCGCCATAGGCAAAAATCCGGGAGCCAGCGCAGGCAATCAGATACCCTCCGGATGCCGCCAGGGCCTGCATGGATACCGCGACCGGCTTCTTTTTGGCAATGCGCGCAACGAGGTCGTGTATCTCCCAGGAGGGGACTACCGCCCCGCCGGGGGAATTGATGACCAGCAACAAGCCTGCGGCCCGGGGATTATCCTCCACGCGACGCAGGGCCTCGATGGTTTTTTCCGGATCGAAAATCGGACCCTCGATGCGGACCTTGGCAATGAATGCCTGCCCGTTACCTTGGGAAGAATAGCCGGGCAAACTATGTATGGCCCCCAGGGCCCCGGCCAACAATAGAAAGAAGAGCACAGCCAGCAGGAAAACCCGTGAACCTCTACCTTCCGATGCCATGCTCTACCCCTATGTCGTCAGCGCCCTTCCGGACAGGGTGGCCATGCCGAGAAGCAATCAGCCCTCTTCTTCCTGCTTGCGCTTGAGCTGTTCCTTGATGAGGTCACCCAGACTGGTGGTGCCGGTTGCGGCACTGCGGGCATACTGCTGAACCATGCTTTCCTGCTCCTCATGGCTCTCGCGCGCCTTGGTGGTCAGCGTCAGGGTGCGGTTTTTGCGGTCCACCACGGCAATACCGACTTCCACCTTGTCACCCACCTGCAGGCTTTGCCCACGGCCGATCTCGCGCTGGGGCAGGAAGCCCTCGACACCCTCGGCCAGGCGGATTTCTGCGCCGCGACCGTCCACGTTCAGCACTTCGCCTTCCACCAGGCTGCCCTTCTCATTGGCCATGACGAACTGAATGAAGGGATCGGTCTCCATCTGCTTGATGCCCAGGCTGATGCGTTCCCGTTCGGGATCGATGCTCAGAACCACGGCCTCCAGGGTGTCGCCTTTCTTGAAGTCGCGCACGGCTTCCTCACCAGGACGATCCCAGGCCAGGTCGGAGAGGTGGATGAGGCCATCGATGCCGCCATCCAGACCGACGAAGACGCCGAAGTCGGTGATGCTCTTGATCTGCCCGGAAACCCGATCGCCCTTCTGGAAGTTCTGGGCGAACTCATCCCAGGGATTGGGCTGGCATTGCTTGATGCCCAAGGAGATGCGGCGGCGTTCTTCGTCGATATCCAGAATCATCACTTCCAGCTCCTGGCCGACATGCAGGGCCTTGGCGGGATTGACGTTCTTGTTGGTCCAGTCGATTTCCGAGACATGGACGAGACCTTCCACGCCCTCCTCCACTTCCACGAAGGCACCATAATCGGTGACATTGGTGACCTTGCCGAAAATCCGCGACCCCTCGGGGTAGCGCCGGGCAATGTCGCGCCACGGGTCTTCGCCCAGTTGCTTCATGCCCAGGGAGATCCGGCCCCGCTCGCGGTCGAACTTGAGGACGATGACGCGGACCTCTTCGCCGACGGTGACCACTTCACTGGGGTGTTTGACCCGGCGCCAGCCCATGTCGGTGATATGGAGCAGACCGTCGATGCCACCCAGATCGATGAAGGCACCGTAGTCCGTAAGGTTCTTGACCGCGCCCTGGAGAATGGCGCCTTCCTGGATGCTTTCCAGCAAGGCCCCGCGCTCGGCGCTCTGTTCCTGCTCGACAACGGCGCGACGGGAAACCACCACGTTGTTACGCTTGCGATCGAGCTTGATGATCTTGAATTCGAGGTCTTTGCCTTCGAGATAGGCCACGTCCCGCACGGGCCGCACATCCACCAGGGAACCGGGGAGAAAGGCGCGCACGCCGTCGATGCTGGCGGTGAAGCCGCCCTTGACCTTACCGGTGAGGAAACCATGGACCACCGCATTGTCGTTGAAGGCCTTTTCCAGATCCACCCAGGTCTTGGCGCGACGGGCCTTTTCCCGGGACAGGCGAGTCTCGCCCATGCCGTCTTCCACCAGCTCCAGACAGACCTCCACCTGATCACCGACCTTGACCTCAATCTCGCCTTCGGCATTACGGAACTGTTCTGAAGGGATGGGTCCTTCGGACTTGAGGCCGACGTCGACCATGACGAAATCGTCATCGACGCGGGTCACCAGACCGGTTAGGAGTTCTCCGGGCTTGAGCCCCTGGGTGCTCTGGCTTTGTTCAAAAAGTTCGGCAAAACTGGGTTCGATCTGGGTGTCCGCGTTAAGGGTGGTCATAAATTCAATAGGCCTCGTTTACCTGGGATCGCCACGCTGGGCGCCCATCGTTTGGGTTGGTGATGCCAAAATTGGCGACTTCATTATTCCTCAAAAGTGTCTTTTATCCACCCTTTGAGGATGCTAAGTGTTTCGGAAACGGCTTGACGACTGGTATCAAGGACGCGCGCATCCGCCGCCGGCTGTAAGGGGGCAACGCTACGCCGTTGATCTCGTTCATCACGAGCGGCTATTTCCGTCTTTACGGCGCTGAGACTAGCATTTACGCCCTGTTCATTCAACTGGTTAAGCCGCCTTTTCGCGCGTTCCTCCACACTGGCCGTCAGAAAAACCTTGAGGGGCGCGTCGGGGAACACCACAGTACCCATGTCCCGGCCATCGGCAATGAGGCCCGGTGCAATGCGAAAGGCCCGCTGGCGATCCAGAAGGGCGGCCCGCACGGAGGGATGCACAGCCAGACGCGAGGCCATTTCACCGATTTCAGGCTGGCGGATGACCTCATCAATGGGCTCCCCGGCAAGGAAGACACGGGTCTGCCCGGCGTCGCCCTGAAAACGCAGCGGCAATGCCCGCGCCATGGCCGCCAGGGCATGGACATCCTGGTCCGATACCCCTTGCTCCCGCGCCGCATAGGCCAGGGCTCGGTAAATAGCGCCGCTATCCAGCAGGTGCCAGCCCAGGGATTGGGCGAGCAAGCGGCTCAGGGTACCTTTGCCGACGCCTCCCGGACCATCCAGGGTAATGACGGGAATGGCCGCCCTCATGCCTCCAGCACCTGCAGGGCGAGCCCGGCCTCCCGGGCCAGACGGGGAAAATCGGGAAAGGAGGTGGCGACATTGGCGCAGTCTTCGATGCGAATGGGCTGGCTGGCCGCCAGCCCGGCCATGGCAAAGGCCATGGCGACGCGGTGATCGCCGTGACTGGCGATGCTGCCCCCACCCAGGGGACCGCCGCGAATGCGGGCGCCTTCCGGATACTCGGCGACATCCACGCCCAGGGCTTTGAGCCCCGCCGCCATGACCGCGATGCGATCGCTCTCCTTGACCCGCAACTCGGCGGCACCCTCGATGATGGTTTCCCCGGTGGCGCAGGCAGCGGCTACGAAGATGGCCGGAAATTCGTCAATGGCCAGCGGGACGAGGTGGCGCGGGATGCGGATCCCCTGCAAGGGGGCGGAGCGCACCCGGATATCGGCGACGGGCTCGCCGCCCACTTCACGAAGATTGGTGAGCTCGATGCGGGCACCCATCCGCGTGAGGATCTCGATGACCCCGGTACGGGTGGGGTTGATGCCGACGCCTTCCAGGCAGATATCGGAACCCGGCGCGATGCTCGCACCCAGGAGGAAGAAGGCCGCCGAGGAGATGTCGGCAGGTACCACCAGGGTCTGAGCCTGCAGCCGACCGCTGCCGCGCAGACAGGCCTGCGGGCCTTGGCGACGGAGTGCGTAGCCGAAACCGGCCAGCATCCGCTCGCTGTGGTCGCGGGTTGGGGCGGGCTCCGTCACGCAGCTTTCGCCTTCGGCATAGAGGCCGGCCAGCAGGATGGCGGACTTGACCTGGGCACTGGCAATGGGCATGACGTAGTGAATGCCATGCAGGCGCGCACCGTTAATATGCAAAGGCGCACGGCCATCCACGGCGCTGATTTGCGCGCCCATGGCGGTCAGAGGGGTCAGGATGCGGCCCATGGGTCGCTGGTGGAGGCTGGCATCGCCCACCAGGGTGCTGGCGAAGGATTGACCCGCGAGAACGCCCGCCAGCAGGCGCATGGCGGTTCCCGAGTTGCCGCAATCGAGGGGTGCCAAGGGCTCCCGGAGCCCATGCAGACCCACCCCATGAATGCGCAGTTGGCCCCCTTGCGGCCCGTCCATGGCCACGCCCATGGCGCGAAAAGCGGCGATGGTGGCCAGCACGTCGGCCCCTTCCAGGAGGCCCTCGACGGCGGTGATGCCTTCGGCCAGGGCGCCGAGAATGACGGCGCGATGGGAGATGGATTTATCGCCGGGCACGCGCAGGCGACCGGAGAGCCGGCCACCTGGAGCAACATGATAAATGGATTTTGACATGGTCAGGTTTTCAGTGGCGGGGGGAATTGAAACTGCGCCCGTGCGGCCTGCCCTTGCACCAGAATATCTTCCAGGACCGATGGATTATCATCCCACAGGGCCTTGTCCAGTTCATCCAGAACGGCGCGGAAACGGCTCAGGTCGGCGTGGAGATAATGGCGATTTTCCTGGAGGATTTCCCGCCAAAGTGCGGGGTCCGAGGCGGCAATCCGGCTAAAGTCGCGCAGGCCGCCGCCACCCAGGGATGTTAGCGCCGCGGGATCCGACTCCCCTAAAAAGGCCATGTAGGCATAGGCCAGCAGATGGGGCAGATGGCTGGTCTTGGCGAGGCGGGCATCATGCTCTTCCGGCGACATTTCCAGGACTTCGCAACCCAGGGCCGACCAGAACCGGTGCAGGAATGCGAGTGTCTGATCATCCCCTTTATCCATTGGGGTCAGGACACAGCGCGCGCCGCGGAACAAGGTGCCTTTGGCGGCTCGAAAGCCCTGCTGCTCCGAGCCCACGAGGGGGTGGGAGCCCACGTAGCGGTGGCCGAACAATGCCTTGCCCAGAACGGCGATGTCCCCTTTGACACTGGCGATCTCGGTGACGATGGTCGGGGACGGCAATTGTTCGGCCAGCGCCCGGAAGATTTCCGGGATCGTCTGGGGCGGTGTGGCCACGAGGACAAGATCGGCACCGTCCATGGCGGGCCCCAGCTCCGCGGAACAGGCATTCACCAATTTGGGTCTCTTGGATTTCTGACCGGGACGTTTTTCCGTATAGGTCGCCTTCTGGACCGCCGCGTGTTCGTCAACCGACTTGATCACTGCGTGAATGCGCCCGGAAAATCCCGCAACCGTGCGTAGGGCCTTGGCCAAGGACCCCCCCATGAGGCCCGGGCCGATGATGACGATCCGGGCCTCGGGGGAGGCAAGGACTGCGGGCAGAGCCTCGGACATGGGCTTAGATCTCGCGACCGATGGCCTCGGCGACCTTGCGCAAATCGCCCATCAGGGTACCCAGTTGCGCCGGACTCAGGGCCTGATCGGCATCGCACCAGGCCTCTTCGGGGCAGGGATGGGTCTCCACCAGCAGGCCATCGGCCCCGGCCGCGATGGCGGCACGGGCCAGATGCGGGACCAGCCAGGCCTTGCCGCCGGCATGACTGGGATCGACAATAATGGGTAGATGGGTTTCGCGTTTCATGACCGGGATGGCGGTGACATCCAGGACATTGCGATAGGCCGTCTCGAAGGTGCGGATCCCGCGCTCGGCGAAGATGATCCGGTGGTTGCCGTGCGCAGCGATGTATTCAGCGGCCATGAGCCATTCCTTAATGGTGGCGCTCAGTCCCCGCTTGAGGATGACCGGGACGTCGAGACGACCGACTTCCTTGAGGAGGTCGAAGTTCTGCATGTTGCGGGTGCCGATCTGGATGATATCGACGCCCTTTTCCAGAAAGAGGTCGATCTTGCGCACGTCCATGAGTTCGGTGACGATGGGCAGGTCGTAGGCATCGGCGGCGTCGCGGAAATAGTCCAGCCCCTCATCACCGACCCCCTGGAAGGTGTAGGGGCTGGTGCGCGGCTTGAAGGCGCCGCCGCGCATCAAGCGACATCCGGCCTCCTTCACCCCGGCCGCGGCGGCCCGCATCTGCTCCGGCGTTTCCACCGAGCAGGGGCCGGCGATGACCTGAATCTGCCGGCCGCCAAAGGGGATTCCCCGCACCTGGACGACCGTGTCCGTGGCCTTGAATTCGCGGCTGACGAGCTTGTAGGGTTTGAGGATGGGCATGACCTGTTCCACGGCAGGCAGGGATTCGAGGGCGCCCTCGGCGAGGAGGCGCTCGTCACCCAGCACGCCCACAACGGTGCGCTCGGAGCCCGTGCTGACCATGGGCTGCAGGCCCAGTTGACGAATGCGATCCAGCACATGTTCCAATTGCTCGGGAGTGGCATGGGGTTTGATGATGACGATCATGATTTTTCCAGGACCTCGGCCAATACGGTTAAAAAGCGTTGATTCTCTTCGGGCAGCCCGACGCTCACCCGAAGGTGTTCCGGCATCCCGTAGGGTTGCAGGGGGCGCACGATCACGCCACATCGCAATAGGGCGTCATAAATGCGCACGGCGCCTCCGGGAACGGCAAAGGCGATAAAGTTGCCTGCCGGCGGCAGCGTTGTCAAACCCAGGCGGAGCAGACCGCGCTGGATCTGCTCCAGACCCGCACGATTGTTGGCCAGCGTGGCCTGCAGGTGGGCACTGTCCAAGAGGGCGGCTTGGGCGGTCACCTGCGCCAGGGTGTTGACGTTGAAGGGCTCGCGTACCCGTTCCAGAAGGGCAATGAGGTCCGGGTGCCCCACCCCATAGCCGCAGCGCAGGCCCGCCAGCCCGTAGGCCTTGGAAAAGGTCCGGGTGACCAGCAGATTGGCAAAGCGTGGCAGCCAGCGCAGGCCGTCGGGATAATCGGCGGCGTTCATCAGCTCGAAATAGGCCTCATCGAGGACCACCAGCGCGTGGGCCGGCAAGCTGTCGATGAAGGCTTCCAGGGCATCGCGGCCGAGATGGGTGCCGGTGGGGTTGTTGGGATTGGCGATGAAGACCAGGCGGGTGCGCTCATTGACCAGCCCGGCCATGACATTGAGATCGTGGCCGAAATCCCGCGCCGGAGCCAGCCGCAGCATGGCGCCGCTGGCCTGGGCGACGATGCCATATACCGCAAAGGCATATTGGGAGACGATAACCTCGCTGCCGGGACCGGCAAAGGCCCGCGCCGCCAACT
>JAJYQY010000122.1 GCA_021794385.1 Pseudomonadota bacterium
GGGTCTGATCGGTATAGGGCCCCAGCCATTTGGCCGGACCAAAGCGGCTCTGAAAGGTCTGCACCCAGGCCTCCGGCGGCAAGCCCAGTTCCGCCACGAGGAGTCCCGTGGTCCGCTCGCACTGGCGACGATAGGGGTCGCCCAGGGCAATGCAGCGTTCGGGCAGGCCGTGAAAGGAGATCAGCAGGCGATCGGGTTGGCCGTGAGCCTGCCAATGGCTACGCACCCGTCCCGCCAGGGCGGCGATATAGGCCGGGTGATCATGCCAGTCGCGGATCATGCGCAGCTCGGGGATCTCGCGCTGTCCCCGCAAGACCGCCGCAACCGCATCAAAGGTGGAAGCGGTGGTAGCAGCGGCATACTGGGGATAGAGGGGAACCAGGAGGACCCGGTCACAACCCTGTTCGCGCAGGGCGGCCAGGCCTTTGGCCACGGCGGGGTGGCCATAACGCATGGCTAGCTCCACCCGTATCTGCCCGTGACCACGCTCCTGCATCAGGGCGGCCAGGCCATCGCGCTGGCGCTGGCTGTACACCAGGAGGGGAGAGCCTTCGGGCATCCACACCCGCGCATAGGCCCGTGCCGAGCGGGCGGGACGCGTAAGGAGAATGGGCCCGTTCAGGATCGGCCACCAGAGCAGACGGGGGATCTCCACTACCCGCGGATCGCTGAGAAACTCGCGCAGGTAGCGGCGCACGGCGCCGGTTTCGGGGGCGTCGGGAGTACCCAGGTTCACGAGCAGAATACCGATCATGGGAAATCCCCCAGTTCGAGCCAGACCGGTGCATGGTCCGAGGGGCGTTCGGCACGACGCGCCTCGCGGTCGATGCCGGCGGCCGCAAGGACCGGCAGCAGAGCGCTTGAGACCAGGATCAGGTCGATACGCAGGCCGAGATCGCGGCGAAACATGGCGGCACGATAATCCCACCAACTCCAGGCCTGCGCTTCGGGATACAGATGGCGGAAGCTGTCGTGGAGACCCAGTCCATGGAGAGCGGCCAGGGCCGCGCGCTCGGCGGGGGAGCACAGGACCTCCTCGCCCCAGGCAGCAGGGTCGTAGACATCCCGATCCGTGGGCGCAATGTTGAAGTCGCCGAGAAGCACCAGGCGGGGATGGCGGACCAGTTCGTCGGCCAGAAACGCCCGTAGCCGCGCCAGCCATTGGAGCTTGTAGGCATACTTGTCACTACCCACGGACTGCCCGTTGGGCACATAGACATTCACCACGCGCAACGGCCCCACGCTCGCCGCACACAGGCGGGCCTGGCTATCGCTCTGATCCGGCCAGCCGCACCGGGGGTCTGCCGGTATTGCGCGACTGAGGATAGCGACACCATTGTAGGTCGGCTGGCCGTGAAAAAACCCATGATAGCCCGCCGCCCGCAGCAGCTCGGCGGGAAACTGGGCATCGGTGAGCTTGGTTTCCTGCAAACAGAGCACATCCGGCTGCTGCGCGGCGAGCCAGTCCAGCACCTGCGGCAGGCGTACCTTGAGGGAATTCACATTCCAGGCGGCAATTTTTATGGCCACTGCGCGCCCCGGGTGACCCCATGGATTGACATCCCTTCCCCCCTATTGCGGCACGGTCTGAGCGACACTGGGCCGGCCATGGACGCTGTGGAGCCAGGCGACCAGGTTGGGAAACTGGATGAGGAAGTCGGGCGCGCGCAGGTCCACGTAGCCCGTGGCAGCGATGGCGGCTATCTGATCGAGGGGCAGTGCCGGAAGATCGCTGCCATGGTTCCACGCGGCGCTTTCCTGCTGCAGGGTGGTGAGGCCGGCGACCACTTTGCTGTGCAGGCGAAGCAATAAGTCCTGATCCTGGCAGTCCTTGGAACGGCGCTGTTCCAGGACCCAGGCCACCGTGGCATCCATGATGCCGCCCGCCAGGGCCTCACTGCGCAGGGCGCGCAAACGCCCCTCGGAATCGTGGGGAATGAGCGCCGGATCAGGACGAAGCTGCTCCAGAAACTGGACAATGACTGTCGAGTCATAAATGGGCTCGCCATCATCGCGCAGCAATACCGGGATCTTGCCCAGGGGATTGTGGGCCAAGGCAGGGTGATCACTGGCGCGCAGATCCACCCACTCCACGTCACAAGCTATTCCTTTTTCGATAAGCACCATACGCACCTTGCGGGCGTAGGGGCTGGTCTGGGTCGCAAAGAGTCGCATAAATCCCCCTTATTGGCGTGCGCCGCTCGACGTTGAATTCTGTTATCATGGCGAAAGCCTCGACCAAAGCCAAGCCAATATTCATGAATTATGACCATCAGTTTCACGCCGGAAATGCCGCCGACTGCTGCAAGCATCTGGCCCTGACCCTCTCCTTGCAGGCACTGACCCGCAAGGACACGCCCCTGGCCTACATCGACACCCACGCCGGCGCTGCGCGCTACGCCCTTGCCAGGGAAGGGGAATACCGGGAGGGGATTGGCCGCCTGTGGAGCGACCGGCGCAGCCTCGTGCACGCCGCAACCTGGTTGAAAACGGTAGCGGCAGTCAATGCCGATGGCGCCTTGCGCCATTATCCCGGCTCGCCGGCCGTGGCCGCGGCCCTGCTGCGCAATACGGATCGGATGGTCCTTTGCGAGCAGGAGGCAGAAGCGGCCCAGGCGCTGCGCACCGCCATGGGCCGCCGCGCGCACACCAGCATTCTGGTGGAGAACGGATACCGCGCCCTCTTCGCCCAAATCCCTCCGGCGGAACGGCGGGGTTTAGTGCTGCTGGACCCGCCCTTCGAGGCCCGCGACGAGTGGGAACGCCTGGCCGACACCCTGCTGCGTGCTTACCAGGTCTGGCCCCAGGGGATGTATCTCGTCTGGTACCCCGTCAAGACCCGAGGTACCATTACCCGTTTCCTGCAGAAATTGCGCGGCAAGCTGCCGGCTACCGTCATGGAGCTCCTGCAGCGTCCCGAGGAAGGCCGCGAGCGCCTCATCGGCAGCGGCCTGCTGATGGTCAACCCACCGTGGAGTCTGGCGGACAACCTAGCCGCCGCCCTCACCGAGATCGGCCCACTGCTGGCGGATCCGGCCACGGGCGGCCGCTGGTCCCTGCGCTGCGAGGGTTGGCCCAAGGCGTCTGTTCCTGCACAATAACCCTGGCATCCCAAGGACCTTTTCATGAGTACCCCAGTCACTGCCCTCCCCTCCGTTGCCCATGTGCGCAAGCTCCTTTTCTATGGCGGCCCCCTCTCGCAGTTGGTCGGCGATCTGGAAAACCGCCCCGAACAGGAACACGGCGTGGCCGTGCTCTATCACCTCGCCTTGCGCTATGGCGTCATCAGCCCAACGGCGGCGCGGGAGGGCTTGGCCCTGCTGGGCACGGCAGAATCCGACGGCGACGCTACCCGGAAAATCCTGGAAGAGGTCATTGCCCAAGGTGACTTCCTGGCGGTGCGGGTCCTGCGCTGATGCGGCTTTATAGCTGGAACGTCAACGGTTGGCGGGCGGCGCGCAAGAAGGGACTCGCCGACTGGGTGGCGAGGACCCGTCCGGATGCCCTCTGTGTGCAGGAAAGCAAGGCCGATCCCGCTCAGTTGCCGGAGGATGAGGCCCGCTTGGCCGGTTATGACGGGCTGTGGGCCGTAGCCGCACGCTCCGGCTATAGCGGTGTGGCCACCTTTTGCCGCGCCCCCTGCCGGCATCGGCAAGCCGGCTTGGGCACCCCCCGCTTCGATGTGGAAGGCCGGGTAGTCATTACCGACTGCGGTGATTTCGACCTCTACAACGTCTACTTCCCCAACGGCAAATCCAGCCCCGAGCGGCTTGCTTACAAACTGGATTTTTACGCCGCTTTTTTGGATCACATCAATGGCCGTGTGGCCGCGGGACGACCGGTCGTATTCTGCGGCGATGTCAATACCGCCCATCACCCCATCGATCTCGCCCGCCCCAAGGAAAACGCCAAGATCTCCGGTTTCCTGCCCGAGGAACGCGCCTGGCTGGACCAATGGGAGGCGGCGGGCTGGGTGGATAGTTTCCGGCACCTCTACCCCGAGCGCGTGGAATACTCCTGGTGGAGCCAGCGCACCAATGCCCGGGCGCGCAACGTCGGTTGGCGCCTGGATTATTTCTGGGTGCATCGGAGCCTGCTGGGGCGCGTGCGGGATGCCGGCATCGCCATGGATGTCATGGGCGCAGACCACTGCCCCGTCTGGCTGGAGATCAACTGATGGACATGGACGCCTACGCCCGTGCCCCGCGCGCCCGTCTGCGCAGCGTGGCCGACTATCTGCGCTGGGGAGCGAGCCGCTTTGCCGCCGCCGGTATCGACTGCAGCCAGGGCCGCCAGAACCCGCGGGCCGAGGCCGAGTACCTCCTGGCCCGCGCCTTGCATCTGGAACCGGAAGATTTGTCCGGGCTATGGGCCGCGCGCCTGCTTCCCGAGGAGGGGGACCGCGTATTGCAGTTTTTCTACCAACGGGAGTTGCTCCGCCGACCGGCCGCCTATATCACGGGCGAGGCCTGGTTTGCCGGTCTGCGCTTTCGCGTGGACGAGCGGGTATTGATCCCCCGCAGCCTCCTGGAACCCTTCATCGAGGAGGGCTTTTCCCCCTGGGTGGAAGAGGATCGGGTGCAACGCATCCTGGAAATCGGCACCGGCTCCGCTTGCATGGCCATAGCGCTGGCCTTGCGCTTTCCCGATGCCAGCGTCGACGCCGTGGATCTGTCACCCGACGCCCTGGCCGTAGCCCGCGCCAATGTCCGCGCCCACGGCCTGGAAGGACGCGTGCGCCTGCTGGAGTCGGATCTCTTCAGCGCGCTGGGCGGCGAGCGTTATGACCTTATCCTTAGCAACCCCCCCTATGTGGATGCCGTGGCCATGGCGGAACTACCCCCCGAGTACCGCCATGAACCCGGGCTGGCCTTGGCTGCCGGAGAGGATGGCCTCGCCTGCCTGCTGCCGCTGCTCGACGCCGCCCCCTGCCACCTCACGTCCCACGGTGTGCTGGTAGTGGAAACCGGCGATGCCGAAGAGGCCCTCATTCGCCGTCGTCCCGAACTCCCCCTCATCTGGCTGGAACACCCGGCCGGCGGCTCCGGGGCCTTCCTCATGCTGGCCGAGGACGAAG
>JAJYQY010000033.1 GCA_021794385.1 Pseudomonadota bacterium
CGGCAGGAATACCGCGGGATGTTGCCGCAACTGGGCATAGAGCGAAGTGGTACCCCCCTTGACCGTACCGACAATGAAGAAATTGGGCCAGAGAGGCGAGCAGGGAGTCTCCTTTTCCGCGCTAACAATACACATATACAGTCCTTATCATGGAAACATGAAACATGGGATGACCAAAGCCTTGGTTTTCCATTGGTCGCACTATGCAGTCTCCTTGATTCTTGACTTGGGGATGTCTGGAAATATGGGGTGCGTATGGTGTCCCAGGGTATACCATTCCCTCAGCGCTTCCATCCACAGGCAAAAGGCCAGCGTGATGTAGAGTATCAGGTATTGCGGGAAAATCAGTCCCCCCACGACGGCAACGCCTATACGGCGGGTACCGGTGGGGCAGCAATCCAGGGACGGCCCCGCCCATCCGCTCGCCGCGGCGGCTGGGCAGCAGCGGCTCCGGTATTCCCCATTGGGCATCGCTTAGGTCCACGATTCACCTCCAGTCCGACCACCCCGATGATCAGACCCGGATTTACGAGATGAGTTCTGAAGTATACTGTTCAAGTATTATATCCTGCATCCATTCCTGCCCTGCGAGAGCTGAGGTCCATGTTTCGTTTTCATCGCATCCCCGCTGCCCCGCAACAGCGCCTCTTGCATGCCGCCTTTTGGGTGTCTTTCGTGGGGGTATTGGCATTTTCAGGATGGTACGCCTGGTTCTCCTGGCACCGTTATGAAAAAGACAGTCAGTATCGTTTGGCGGTGGAAGCCGACATGGTCGCGAAGACCACCCAAAGCATGCTGGACGGCCACGCCTCCTCGCTCCGGTTTTTGGGCAAACAATTGCAGCGCGTGGATGCCCTGCATCATCCCCGCCTCGCCAGGGCCATGCTGATGGATTATCAGGAGGCATCTCCGGGCATCGCCAGCGCGAATCTCATCGCCCCGAATGGACAGGTCATCGCCTCCACCGCCGTGCCGGCGGGACAGCCGCTACCCAATTTTCGCAACGATCCGGCCATATGGCCGGGCCTGCAGGAAGCCTTGCATGACCACGGCATGCGGGTTTATCACCCTCTCCATGGACCGCTGGTGGGGCACTGGGTCATCCGCCTGAGCCATACGGTATTCTCGCCAGCGGGAAAACCGTTGTTCGTCCTGGCCACGCCCCTGCGCTTTCGTGAAGTCGAAAGCTTCCTGAAACACCTGCCATTGCGCCCGGGAACGGCCGTTGGCTTGATCCGGAATGACCTTTACATCGAAGGGCGCTGGCCCGTGCCCGAGGGCGATCTCGACAAGCTGCTTTCCAAGCCCCCGCGCACGGGCGCCTTGCTGCGCGCCCTGCAAGGGCATCCCACCCTGCGCCAGGGGTATTATGAAGGCTTCGTCACCGTGGGTCATACCTACCGCTTTGGGGCTTTCACCCGTCTGGATCACTACCCCCTGACCGCTTTCGTCTCCATCCCGAGAAGCCAATGGCTGGCTGCCTGGTGGCGACGGCACGTCCAATTCCCTTTGATCTTTCTGACGCTCACCCTGGGATTCGGCTGGCTTTCCTATCGACGGATCCTTTTCCTCGAACGGCGGCGGGAAGAGCAACGCCAGGATTTTGAGCATACCCTGACGACGCAGGCCACCCATGACGTCCTTACCGGTCTACCCAACCGCGAGGGCCTGCGACTGGTTTTCGCTCAGGCGCTGGCGCGGTCCGAACGCCAGGAGCGGCTCCTGGCAGTGGGTTTTCTCGACCTCGACGACTTCAAGCCGGTCAACGACACTTACGGGCACGCCGCCGGCGACGACCTGCTCAAGGAAATGGCCCGCCGCCTGCAAGACGCGGTGCGCCGGACCGATACCGTGGCGCGTCTGGGCGGCGATGAGTTTGTGCTGCTGCTGGAGGGCCTGCGCGGGATGGATGAACTCGACCAGATCCTGGCCCGTCTCCAGGAAGAGATCTCCAGGCCTTTCCTGATTCATGGAGAGAAACTCTCGCTCCAGGCGAGCCTGGGGCTGAGTATCTATCCCTTCGATGAGGTAGACACCGACCTGCTCCTGCGTCACGCCGATCAGGCCATGTATGCGGCCAAGACGCGTCCGAACCGAGGACGCGAAGGTTGGGCACAGATCTATCACCCGGATCTCGGTAGCATCACCATGGGTGACGAAGTATTGCGCCAAGCTTTCCTGCAGGACTTGGCGACGGGAAAAGTGACGCTACGTTACCAGCCCCTGGTGGCCCTCGCCACCGGCCGGGTGGCGGGCCTTGAGGCATTGACTCGTTGGGATCGGGATGGCCGGGAACTTTCCCCCGAGCAATTCCTCCGTTCTCTGGGCGTCCGGGAATGTCAGGCGCTGGGGCGTTTCGTGCTGCAAACGGGGCTGCAGCAGCTTGCGCAATGGCGGGAAACGGGCCTGGGTCTCTTCCTCAGCATCAATGTCAGCCCCGAAGAACTCGACCAGGCAGGATTCGCCGATACCTTCTTTGCCCTCCTGGCTACCCAGGAGGGTATCCCCCCGGAAGCCCTGGTGCTGGAGATCGGGGAAATTCCCAAACGGGACATCGCCTTGGGGCATCTCCAACGGCTGCGGGGTGCAGGCGTAAAAATCGCATTGGATGACGTAGGGAGTGCCTATGCCTCGCTCTTGCGGCTCAAAAATCTGCCCATCGACGAAATCAAGATCGATCAAGGCTTCATCCGCGAGTTGCCGAACAAGCCCCAGGATCTGGTCTTCGTCGAAAGTCTCGTCAGCCTGGGTTTGGGTATGGACGTCATCATCACCGTGGAAGGGGTGGAAAGCGAAGCCCATATCGCCCTCCTGCGCGAGATGGAGGTCCACTATCTCCAGGGTTATGCCATTGCCAAGCCGCTGGAGGCGGAAGCGGTGGCGGGTTTTGCACGCACCTTTGTCCTCGGTTCCGGGGATGCGGACACGCCGCTGCTGGCCCTGTATCGGCATCTGGGATGGGTGCATGCGGCAGAAGAGGCCGCACTGAATCCCCGGCTGTGCGAGGAGGCGGAACTGGTTGCCTGCCCGATCAGCGCATGGCTGCATGCCCATGCGGCAGACCTCCGAGATGTGGAGTCCTTGCTGGCCAGCCATGAGCGGGTGCATGCCCTGGGGCGGGAGATTCTCCAGGTACGGCACCGCGGAACGCGCGAGGAACTCCATCGGCTGCTCGGCCAGTTGCATGTGCAGAGCCGCCTCTTTCAGGAAGGGCTGGGGCAGGCGGTGAGGACCATGCGGTGAGCACGGGCTGATGCCCACGCCCGCAGGATTGGGTCGATCAAGGGATGGTTGACCACAAGCATGCACCATCCGCTGAATACGCTACCCATGGCGTTGGCGCATGAACATGGACAGCGTCACAATAGCCGCGACACCTCCGGCAGGCTGTCTTCATAGCTGCCATACGCCTCCAGAACCAGCCGATTCAGCGCTCCGTTGTAGGATACACCCCATGCCTTGGCCAGGTGCTTGATGCGCCAGTTGGTCGCATAGCTCAGATGCACCTCGTGGCGGATACGGTGCCGGCTGGTGCGCAGCGGATGATAAGCCGGCCCTTTTGAGCGATCCTGCCTGCCGTGCTGTAGTGCCGGCGCGATGTCCGAGGTGTTTTCCGTCTTCATAAGCTCTCCTTTTCCGATGGCCGAAAGGGCATGGTACCGTCCCTGGACTTTGATGCGGGACATATTTTTAGAGCATGAGATGGCGGAATGGTTCGGAGGCCTGGATATCGGAGTTTGCTGAAAGGCGATCGGCGAGTCTGCCCAGAGCAGGAAGGAACGGCATTCTCAACAGCGCCTTTATCAAGGGCATGATCAGGCTATTGGGCCAAGTCCAAGCGGTCGACCAGGAGAGTGGTCAGATCCTCCAATGCAAAGGGCGTCTCGTAGGACGCCCTGAGCGGATGCAAAACGGCTGGTCGCGTCAACCCTGACGGGCCTTACGACCACGCTTGGCCTGTCCGTGCTGTTCCAGCAGTACCTCGCCCTCCGCCAGGAGCACTTCGGCATCCATCTCCACCGCACGGACGATGGCCGCGATCAATTGCCGTTCGTCCCAGTCGGGCACGATGGCTTTGACTGCGCGCTCGAAACGCTTCTGCCGTTCCTGGGCCGCCTTCTTGGTAGCGGGGGTGCTTACCAATCGCTTCTTCTGCTCTTCCAGTGACCGCAATTGCGCTTCCAGTTTGTCCTTGATTTCAGCCTGTTTGCGCTCAAGAACCGCGAGTCGTTCATCGGCAGTCCGGCGGCGGCGCTTTGGGGTGTTTTCTTCCATGATATACGTCTCCTGAGAAATGGATGGGGTTTTTTACTGCGCAACGGCGGCGGCGATTTCCTTGGCCGTCTTGAATTTCACCACTTTCTTGGCCGGGATCTGGATCTCCTGGCCGGTAGCCGGGTTGCGACCCGGCCGCGCAGCGCGTTCTTCTATCGAGAATATGCCAATACCTGATAAGGCAATTCGGGTCTCTTTCTGGAGACTATCCCGGAGCGTGTCCGCGAAGATCGACAAAAAATGTTCCGCGTCTTTTTTGGCCATTGCACCATGGGCTGCCATGGCAGATACGAATTCAGCTTTGTTCATGCGTCTCTCCCCTTCCAGAATGACTGGCGAGAGTTTCGCAAAATTATTTCTTTCCTGCAAATGCATCAGGGCATTTTCCTACCGATCTGTCATTTTTGCAACCAGCCACGCACCGTGTTCGGTTATTTCCACCAGGTAGGTCGGATCGTCCCGGCACTCTTCCAGCATGATGAATCAAAACCCCTTGCTAGCGTTGAACGTAAATACCCGGATTCCAGCTCCTTCCGTGATTTTCCGTATCCCTCCATGATGTCGTGCGGGCATCCTTGAAGGCCTGGTACACATGACCCCTTGTAGTTCTGACGGAATCGCGCGAACCAGTCCGCAAAATCCCGCCAAGTCTCCAAATATTCCCGGTACGAAAGAAAGGGCCGCCTCCCGATCTTTGCGGACAAAGCCGTGGGCGCAATAGAGTTCACGCGCATGTTCGGCGAGATAGCTAGGGCGAGCACGGCCGCCCTCGTCATAGACCATCAGCTAGATCGCCAAAAAC
>JAJYQY010000093.1 GCA_021794385.1 Pseudomonadota bacterium
GTTCGCTCGTCCTGGGGGCCTTCGTAGATTTCTCCTTCCAGAAACGGATCGGGATCGCCCTGCGTCTGCCAGAGCCGGACTTTCAGCCATCCGTCCCCATAGCGCCAGACCCGCCGATAGGTTTCGCCCTCCCAGCCATCCATCCGGTTGTGGGCTTGACGGCGCAGCGCCCAGACCGTGAGATCCAGGCGAAAAGGCGGTCGCGGGCTGAGGCGGAAGTAGTATCCCATCTATCGGTCCAGATCCGGCCGATAGCTGCCGGCGGGGGTGCGGAAAGCAATGGCCAGGCGGTTCCAGGCGATGAATTCCTCCAGGGGACGCGCGCCGTGGCCGGTGGTCCAGATTCGCGGCGCCGGCCCTTCAGCCGGAACAGCGCATGCCCTACACGTCATAGCGCTTGATTCATGCGCACAATGTCTCCCAAGCCTTGGCTCCTGTGAGAAGGCGACACGGCAGGGTCGTCGGGACGGATGCGGGCGTTCGACCGTATCGAAAACACGAATAGGGCACAAACGGCTTTCTGCCATGTCATCGTCCAAAAAATCCTCATGCCCGGTTGCAGCGCACGTTGGCGGGATGGATGCTAACCCGTTAGCGCATTCAGCGTATCTCGGTAATAGTAATAGTCTCCGAAGTCCAGCTTACGGATTGAGCATCCTGCCATACGGGCTTTCTCCAGAAAGGCATGATCTTCCCCGTAACGCAGGTCGTCAAAGCACCCCAATCGCTCAAAAACTTCGGCCTTAACCACTATGGTCGCCCCTTGAGAGGTTTCTGATATGGCAATGCGCCGTTTCCTATTTCTTGCGTCAGGAACCGTCTCAGGGCCATTGATGACACGGATTCCACCATAAAACAAATCCACCTCTGGATACGTACGGATGACCCGTAGTCGGTTTTCCAGATAATCCGATGCATACACGTCATCGGAGTCCAGCCGCGTTATCCAAGGCACGCTTTTGCTGCGGCTCACCTCCGCCCCGATATTCAGCGCGGTTCCAACACCGATATTTTCAGGCAGCCGGATCAAAACCGATGGATGTGCCAACTTTTTGGTGAGATCCATCGCGCGTTCCAGACTGTTATCGGTGCTGCCATCATCGATCACCACCAAACAGAAATCCTGAAAGGTCTGCCGATAGAGAGAACCAATAGCCCTTTCCAATAGGTTCATACGGTTAAATACGGGCACTAACACCATGAAAACTGGTGACTTACTGTCCAACATGAAATTAGTTCCTCGCCTGTTTTGGTAATGACACACCATGCATATGACCATATCTCAAAACCGGCCACGATCCATCGTGCAAAACAACACCGCCCGCCATCAATGTAAGCGGTTTGCGTTTTCTCAAATTCCCCAGCTAATGCCTGGCATGCGTCGGCTAGATCGGCGGTATCTGTATGCCTTCCCCCATCTCCTTGTACGCTGATTCAGAGCGGTCCCGTGTCACACCCGATTTTACGGATGCGGTAGAAAATTCAGCTCCGTGAGAAACGAATGGCAAATAGGGCAATGGCAGTCATGTGCCAAGCATTTTCAATGCCAATGCCGGGTGATGGCTGCTAGCCGGGGGTGGGCAAATCGTCAGGGCCTGCCCATTCGTAACGTGGCTCACCCTTTGCACTGAAGCTATACCCCTGCTCCTGGAGCAATTTGGCGAGGGCCAGGGCAGCATTTCCCGCCTTGGCGCCATTTTCGATGATATCGGCGGAAATAGCCCCAGCCTCGTGGGCGCTCAGATGGATGGTTACCGTTTTTCCCTGTTCGTCCTTGATCAGCATAATAGCTCCTTATTGTCCGAAGGGATGGGGCGGCTGGCGGAAATGATCGTCTATCCGGTAATCCTGCTCGGCGAGCAGATAAACCAGATCCAGGGTTTCCTTGCCAAATTGGTCGGCATTCTGAATGATCGGTTCAACCAGATTGCCGAGATCTTTCTTCTCGAAACGCAGGGTGATACCCGATGAATCTTTCGCTAAAACTTCCATGGTGTCTCCTCTTTGTAGGAAAACTAATAATACATACTGAGTAGTTCAAGAAGCAGAACATGTCAAATTGCCGGCCTGCATTTTATGCCGGGACGGCTGGGGTATAGGCTCACGGATCGGAAGAGTTGGGAGGGGAGCGGATGATTTCCACGGCGGCGCCGTGGCGCAGGTAATCCGTTCCCCAGTCGAGCAGGGTGAGCAGGCGGTTGCGGGTGCCGATGATGCGGTAGAGGTGCAGGCCCAGCCAAAGTAGCCAGGCACTCCAGCCATGCCAGCGCAGATGCCAGCGTTCGATCTGGCAGACGGCATCGAAACGGCCGAGGACGGCCATGCTGCCAGGGTCCCGGTAGGCGAAGGGGGGAGGGAGGGGACGCCCGTGCCGTTGGGATTGCAGCACCAGGGCGGCGTGGCGGGCACTCTGCAGGGCGAAGGGCGCAACCTGGGGCCAAAACGCACCATCGCTGCCATAGGCCAGGTCGCCGAGGATGAAGACCTCGGGGTGTCCCGGCAGGCGCAGGTGGGGATCGACGATGATTCGCCCGCCGGGCCCCTTGGCGCCGGGCATGGTGGCCGCCAGTGGATGGGCCGTTACGCCGGCGGTCCAGACGACGGTATGGGCAGGAATGTCCGGGTCCGGCTGGCATTGCACCGTTTGCCCGTCAAATCCCAGGACATGGGTGTGAAAGCGCAGTTGGGCACCGAGTTTTTGCAGCTTGCCTGCAGCTTGGGCCTGGAGGGGGGCGGCAAAGCCGGGAAGTAGGGCTGCGCCGCCCTCCACCAAGGTGAGTTGCAACTCTTCCAGGCGCAATTCCGGGTAGTCGCGGGGGAGCACGACGCGCAGGAGCTCCAGCAGGGCGCCGCAAAACTCCACCCCAGTGGGACCGCCTCCGGCAATGACGAAGCTGAGCCAGCTCCGCCGTTCGGCGGAGTCGGTGCAATGGCTGGCCGCTTCCAGGGCGCTGAAGATGCGCGAACGGACTGCTTCCGCCGCTTCCATGCCTTTGAGCTGCAGGGCATGGCTGGCGATGGCGGCATTGCCGAAAAAATTGGTGACGGTGCCGAGAGCGATGAAGAGGTAGTCATAGGGAAGGACGTCGCCGTCATCAAGAAAGATCGAACGCTGGGAAAGGTCCAATCGGGCGACCCGTCCCAGGCGAAAATGCAGGTCGCCGCGCAGGAGGCGCCGTTGCGGCGTGGCGATGGCCTCCGCCTGGAGATCGCCGGCAGCCACCTGGTAGAGGAGGGGTTGGAAGAGGTGGTAATTGCGCTGGTCGATGAGGGTCACCTCCAGCCCTTGACCCCGGAGCGCACGGGCGGCGGCGTTGCCGGCGAAGCCGCCGCCGAGGATGAGGACGCGTTCAGCCATGGGCTCCGGTCCTCGGCGTACGGGCAGGCCGGCTGTTGCGCCAAGCCAGCCAGAAGAGGGGGATGGCCCAGAGGGCCGATAGGGTATAGATGTGGCCGAGGCGGAGCAGATCCTGCAGGGGACCAAGCCCGAAGGAGCCGATGCCTTCGCCCACCATGAGGGCCCCGACCAGGAGTCCGGCCATCTGGGTGCCTTCCTGGGGGTGGGCAGCAATGCCGTAGGCCATACTGTAGGGATAGTAGATGCCGCAGGCGACCCCGGCGGCGGTGAAGGCCATGAGCAGGGCGCCGGCGGTGATGAGTTGGGGGATGAGGAGGAAGCACGCGGCCATGCCCAGGGGGGCGAGCAGATAGACGATCCGGCGGTGCAGCAAGCGGTTGGGGATGAAGCCCAGGGCAAAACGCGCGGCGGTCATGCCGCCCCAGAAAAGGGCCAGGGCGAGGGCGCCGCTGGCGGCGGGCAGGCTGCGATTGACGCTGACCAAGACATTGGCCCAACTGCCGAAGCTGCCTTCGCAGATGGCGTAGATCAGCACGGCGCCGGCAAAGGGGAGCATGGAACGGCGCCAGGCGCGCAGGCCACCCAGCTCCGCCGGACCATCGGCGGCAATGGGCAGCAGGAGCAGAGCCAGCCAAGCAATGGCGAGGAGGGCCGGCCAGCCCGCCCAGCCGATGCCGCTGCGAAAGCCTTCGAGGATCAGGGGCGAGATGGCGGTGGCGCCGCCGATGACGGCGTTGAGAATGGTCACCGCCGCTGCTGCGGCTCCGGCAAAGAGGAGGGAGGCCGAGCGGTTGATGGCGGCGTTGGTGAGGCCGAAGCCGATACCGAGGAGGAAGGTTTCGGCGAGGATCAGCCCATAGGCTGGATTACCACCCGTAAAGGCGGCGGCTACCAGCAGGAACATGGCGGCGGCGTTACTCAGCGCCCCCAGGCGAAAGACGCCGGAGCCGCCGAGGCGGCTGTGGATGCTGCCGGCGGCCAGGGCGCTAAGGATGGCGCCGATGATCTCGGGGAAATACAGGAATCCATAGGCGCTGCTGCCGAAAGCGTAGGGGGCTTGGTGCAGGATGTGGCCCAGGGCGGGGACCAGGACGAAGGCCGCCCCCTGCAAAAAGCCCGCAGTGTAGACGGCGGTGACGCCGCGTTTCACGCCCAGACCCCTGTTTTGAAGCGCTCGGCCAGATGCGCGGCGACGCGGATGGCGTTGGCCATGATGGTGAGGGAGGGGTTGACCGCGCTGATGGAGGGCATGAAGGAGGCGTCCACGACGTAGAGGTTGTCGATGTCATGGGTCTTGCACCAGGGATTCAGGACGCTGTCTTTGGGGTCTTCGCCAAAACGGCAGGTGCCCACCTGATGCGCAGTGGCGGAGATGTCCATGGCCTGAAAGAAGACCAGGGGAAAGCCCGCCTGGTGGAGGATCCTGCGCCATTGAGCACAGAGGCGCTGGTGGCTTTCGCGGTTTTTGGGCTGCCAGGCGAGGCGAATCTGGCCGTCGCTGTCGAGGGTGACCCGGTTGTCGGCGTCGGGCAGGTCTTCGGTGGTGAGCCACCAGTCCACGGAGTGGCTGGCGGTCCAGGCGCTGACGGGGATGGGGAGCAGGGGCTGTTGGGCATGGAGCAGCGCCGGCGTGACCTTGCCGAGATTCTGGATGTGGCCGAGGGGATAGGGATAATCGGGGTCGCCCGAGTCGTCGTAAAAATCGTTGATGGCCAGGG
>JAJYQY010000031.1 GCA_021794385.1 Pseudomonadota bacterium
ATCAAGCGACGTTATAGAAAAGGAGAATCCTCCCTCAGGTGCGGGGCATTTCCCAGCCCCGCCAGCCGAGGCGATGCTCAAAAATCCCGCTCTACCTTGAAGGCATTGATGATGACATCCGCCATCTGATTGCGGGCGCCATGCACTACGGCGTCCAGGACGTCACTCTCCGTCCAGCCGTGGGCAAGCACTGCCTCCATATCCTTCCGCGTCAACGACGCCGGTGTCTGCACGGCCTTGAGCACCAGCAGGAGCATGGCCTTTTCCCGGTCGCTCAAGGGTGCCGCCATTGGATCCCCCTTGGTGGCCGCCACCGCTTCGGGGCTTTGACCAAGATAGTTGATCAGCATGGCCTCATTGAACCCCACGCAGTAGTCACACTGGTTGGCCTGGGAAACCAGCATACGGATGGTAGCCAGCAACGCCGCTCCGAGGCGGGGATGGTGGCGGTAGTATTGGATGCCTTCCCACTGCTGGGCGAGGATCTCCGGGCTCAACCCGTAGACTTGCACGACGGCGGGAACCCGTCCGAAAGCACCCTCAATTTCCTGGTACAGCTCGGCGGTCTTGCCGGATGCTTCCTCCGGCGTGATGGTCTGCAGGATGGTCATAAACGCCTCCAAGTGTGTGCGTATGTTTGCGTGATTGCACATACAGACTAGTCGGTATCATCCGCTTTGGCAAGCAGATGCCCCGGAATGGTCGCGGCCATCGTCCCCGTTGGAATCCATAACGCCCACCGCATGCCCATCAGAACCCGGTCAACGAGGAAGGCCATGCCGAAAAGCAGCCTGATACTGCCGCGCGGCAGAACCTCCCTTGCCGTTTTGCAGCGGGTTCATATCCGCTACCATCCGGCCATTGCGCTTACCCATTAACGGGCATCCGTAGATGGTGGTTTTGGGTGCCGTTTGCGGCCCCTATACAAGCGTAGCGCTTCCCCTGCACCGAGAATGCCTGCGCACAAAAAGACCACACCGATCATCTTCCATCTCACCACATCGAAAACCGCCGCGACGTCCCGCATATCCAGTGCCGGTGCATAGCCGGCCCCATGTAGCTGCAACAATGCGGTGGCGTCAGTCTGGAACACGACGCCTATAAAACGCATGAACATCAGCAAGATACCCACGGTGACCAAGGCGAATATCCACCCTGCCAAGCCGTGCATGAGCCATTTCCTGGTATATCGAAAGAGATCCGTCAGGGCGCGTGGCACGCGCAACGCCTCCTTAAAATCAATCAACTCATTGAATATACGAGAAAACGGACCTTGGCGGACGTTGCCGGCTTCATAATGGAGGCTGGGGCCGGAATCGAACCGGCTTCCACGGCTTTGCAGGCCGCTGCATGACCACTCTGCCACCCAGCCGGAAGCAAGAAAGGGGAAAGGCTGGCTTTCCCCTGGAATTGGAGCGGGAAACGAGGCTCGAACTCGCGACCCCAACCTTGGCAAGGTTGTGCTCTACCACTGAGCTATTCCCGCATGGGTGCAAAGATTACCGACGGTGATGGTCACTGTCAAGCGCAGACCCCGCGCTTCCGCTCAAACTGGGCCAGGCGGCGCGCAGATAGGCGAGCATGCTCCACAGGGTCATGGCGACCGCAACGACCAATAAAACAATACCGGCATCCAGGGTGGGAAACCAGCCAATGGGTTGGGCATAGAGAAGGAAGATGATGGACAGCATCTGCATCACGGCCTTACCTTTCCCCAGCCAGGAAACGGCTACTTTCTTGCGCTGACCGATCTCGGCCATCCACTCGCGCAGGGCCGAAACGGTGATTTCCCGGCCGACAATGATGCTCGTCAATATACCCGCCAGTAGCGCCGGCATTTCTCCGGCGGCGGTGATGAGCACCAGGGCCGTGGCGACCATGAGCTTGTCGGCCACAGGGTCGAGGAAGGTGCCAAAGGGCGAAACCCCCTGATAGCGGCGGGCCAGAAAACCATCCGCCCAATCGGTCAAGGCGGCCAGGGTAAATACCGCCGTCGCTCCCAGATAACGGGCTGGCCCGCCCCAGTAAAACAGCGCGACAAAGACCGGTACCAGGACGATGCGCAGGATGGTGAGAAAGTTGGGTAGTCGCGCCATCACGAGTGTTGTGGCCCCGCATGAAAAAAATCATAGATCCGCTGCGCCAGTTGCTGATCGATACCGCTCACCCGTTGCAGATCTTCCACGCCCGCATCGCGCACCCCCTTCAGCCCGCCAAAGGCCCGCAGTAGGGCCAGCCGGCGCTTGGGCCCCACCCCTTCCACCGCATCCAACTGCGACTCCTGCCGCCCTCTGGCGCGGCGCGCGCGATGGCCGGTGATGGCAAAGCGGTGGGCCTCGTCGCGGATCTCCTGGATCACCAGGAGGGCGGGGTCATCGTCGGCCAACTGCAAGGCCTCCGTGCGTCCGGGCAGATGCAGCAGTTCCAGACCGGGCCGTCGCGTCGTTCCCTTAGCCACGCCGCAGAGTTGTACCGTGGAGATGGCCAGTTCCTGGAATACCCCTTCCGCCACCCGCAGTTGCCCGGCGCCGCCATCGATGAGAACGATATCGGGCAGCGCCAGGCCCTCATTGCTCAATCGCCCATAACGGCGCGTCAGGGCCTGGGCCATGGCGGCATAGTCGTCGCCGCCGGTGACATCCCGCACATTGAAGCGCCGGTATTCCGCCTTGAGGGCACCCTCGGCGCCAAAGACCACACAGGATGCCACCGGCGACTCCCCGCGCGTGTGGCTGATATCGAAACATTCCACCCGCTCCGGCAGCGTATCCAGGTCAAAAAGCTCTTGCAACAGGAGCATCCGCCGCCGTGCCGCAGAGCCGTTCTCCACACGCTGGCGCAGTGCCCCGCGAGCGTTGAGTGCGGCCATGTCCATCCAGCGTTTGCGCGGCCCCCGCTGCGGCTGACTCACCTGTACCCGCCGCCCCGCCTGCTCAGCGAGACCGGCACTCAGGATGCCGAGGCCCCGCGGGAGCACGTTGACGAGGATATTGCCGGGGATTTCCTTGTTCACATAAAACTGCCCGAGAAAGGCCGCCAGGATATCCACTTCCCGCTCATCCTCCACCTGCCGCGGGAAGACCGTGCGCCCGCCCAATTGCCGGCCGTTGCGGATGAAGCTGACGTAGATACCCACCGCACCCGCTTCCCGGCAAATGGCGATGACGTCAAAGTCTCCGCCCCCGGCCTGCGCCACATACTGCCGCTCCTGGATCTTGGACAAGGCCGCGATCTGATCCCGCCAGTGGGCCGCCTGTTCAAAATGCAGTGCCTCGGCAGCGCCCTGCATCCGTTGCCCCAGGCTCTGGATCACCTCGTCGCTCTTACCCTCCAGAAAACGCAGGGCGTCCTGCACGTCCTCCCCATAGGCAAGCGCATCGATATGGCCCACACAAGGCCCGCTGCAGCGACGAATCTGATACTGCAGGCAGGCGCGGCTGCGATGGTGAAAGGTATGCTCGTCGCAGGTCCGCAAACGAAAGGCTTTTTGCAGCAGAACCATGCTCTCGCGCAGGGCCGACACCGCCGGGTAGGGCCCGAAATAGCGGCCCCGCCCCTTCTGGGCCCCGCGATGGAAACCCATGCGCGGAAAGGCATTGGGCGTATCCACATAAAGATAGGGATAGCTCTTGTCATCGCGCAAGAGGATATTGTAGGGGGGCTGGTGGCGTTTGATGAGGTTGGCCTCCAGCACCAGGGCCTCGGTTTCGGTGTGGGTGACCACCACCTCCACCCGCGCCGCTTGCGCCAGCATGGCCAGTGTCTTGGGGCTGTGGCGCTGTTTCTGGAAGTAGGAACTCACGCGCCGCTTGAGGTTGCGGGCCTTGCCCACATAGAGAATGCGGCCGCGGGAATCGAGCATCTGATAGATGCCCGGCTGGCTGCTCAGGGTTCGTAAAAAATAAGCGCGATCAAAGACTGCGGCGCCATCGGCACCGTGCGCGTCCGCGACGGGCGCATCGGTCAATACTTCCGGTTCAGGCACCAGCGCCCTCTTCGTCGAGAAAGCGCAGGTATTCCCAGGTATAAATGCCCGTATTGTGGCCATCGCTGAACTGGATCTGGATGGCATAGTTGCCCACCGGCTGCACATCGCTGATGGAGACATCCTCCTTACCCGTAATGGTCCTGGCCTCCGCCGGGCTATGCCCCTTGCACTCGGCGCAGGGGCACTCCACTCGCAGGTGCTCAAAGCTGACCCGACCGGTATGGCCATCGGCCCAGTCCACCTCCAGGATGCGGCTGATCATCAGGGGACGGATCTCCAGGGGTTGGGTACGGGCGTCGGACATGGCTTCCTCGGGGTTACGGCTAGTCAGGGAAATATCCCTAGGGTACAATTCGCGCCCTGTAAAGGGAATGCCCGAAGGGAACACATCATGAAAATTTCTGCTTTTGACATCCGCCCCGGCAATATTCTGGAGTACGAAAAGGGCCTGTGGCGCGTGCTCAAAACCGACTTCGTCAAGCCTGGCAAGGGCGGTGCCTTCATGCAGGTGGAGATGAAAAACATCGAAACCGGCACCAAAACCAACACCCGCTTCCGCTCCGAAGAAAAAATGGAAAAGGCCGTCGTCGAACCGCGCAGCATGCAGTTTCTCTACGTGGACACCAACGGCTACGTTTTTATGGACAACGAGAGTTACGAGCAGATGACCCTCTCCGCCGAGATCCTGGAAGGCCAGACGGGCTATCTCCTGCCCAATACCGAGATCCAGGTGAACATGCACAACGACCGGCCCATCGGTGTCGAGCTGCCCCCGGTGGTCGTCCTCGAAGTGGTCGAATCCGAACCCGCCATCAAGGGGCAAACCGCCACCGGCTCCTATAAGCCGGCCAAGGTGGAGACGGGCATCACCGTCATGGTACCCCAGTTCGTCAATGCCGGTGAGAAGATCCGCGTCAACACGGTGGACGGCAGTTACATCGATCGTGCCTGAGGCGGAGCCCGCAGGGGCGCCGAATTCGGGTCAGGCTGCGGCCCATGGCCGGCGATTGTACCGGCAACAAAAAAGGGGAATCCCCATGCGCCTTTTAGGCAATATCATCTGGTTTGTGTTCGGCGGCTTCCTGATGGGGCTGGGCTGGTGGGTGGCGGGACTGTTGTCGGCCATTACCATCATCGGGATACCCTGGGCCATTGCCGCTTTCCGGATCGGGTCTTTTTCTTTTTGGCCTTTTGGCCGCGAGATAGTGGATCAAGCAGCGGGCGGCCTGGGGAAAAGCATCAGCCTGTTGGGGAATGTGATCTGGATCCTGCTCTTTGGCTGGTGGCTGGCGCTGGGGCATTTGCTCAGTGCGGTTTTGTGCGCCATTACCATTATCGGCATCCCCTTTGCCCTACAGCATATCAAGCTGGCCGGACTGGCCCTGACGCCTTTTGGCAAGCAGATCGTGCCCATCCCCTAAGGATTGGATCAGGACAGATTGGCCTGCCGCGCGAGCGGAGCGGGAGGGTTTGTCGAAGCATGGGCAGGTACGACCCAGACGAAGATCTCACCCTTGCCCACCATGCCCAGATGGCGACGGGCAAGCCCTTCGATGGCGCCGTTGCCGGTCTGCAGATCGCCTACCTGGGCCTGGAGCTTGGTATTGCGCGCCTCAAGTTGGGTGAGAACGGCCTCTTTGCCCCGCAGTTCTTGATGCAGGGACAGCACATTCCACCAGCTCCCCGAGCCAAACCAGAGGGGATATTGGAGGGTGCAGAGGAGAGCGAGGAGCACAAAGTCCACGAAACGCATCTCTGCGCCGCGCTCCTTGAGCCATTGCCACACTCCTTGCCTTTCCGCTTCCATGGAACACCCTCTGCACGACTGGGTAAATATCTTTTTTAGTCCAAGTTGTAGAAAGCCGCAAGGCCGGGGTAGACGGCCATTTCACCCAGATCTTCCTCGATGCGCAGCAAGCGGTTGTACTTGGCCACGCGGTCCGTGCGCGAGAGGGAACCGGTCTTGATTTGCCCGCAGCCGGTGGCGACGGCGACGTCGGCGAGGGTGGTGTCCTCGCTTTCACCGGAGCGGTGGGAAACGATGGCGGTGTAGCCATGCGTCTTGGCCATCTCCACGGCCGCCAGGGTCTCGGTCAGGGTACCGATCTGATTGAGCTTGATGAGGATGCTGTTGGCGACACCGCGATCGATGCCCTGGCGCAGGATCTCGGTATTGGTAACAAAAATGTCATCGCCGACGAGCTGGATCTTGTCGCCCAGACGGTCGGTAAGCAGGCCCCAGCCTTCCCAGTCATTCTGATCCATACCATCCTCGATGCTGAGGATGGGGTAGCGGGCGGCCAGATCGGCGAGGTAATCGACAAATTCGGCGCTGCCGAGATCGCGTTTTTCGCTGGCCAGGTGATAACGGCCCTGCTGGTAAAACTCACTGGAGGCCACATCCATGCCAAGCCAGACATCCTTCCCGGCCACATAACCCGCCTTGGCGATGGCTTCCATGAGGAGTTCCAGGGCCGCCTCGTTGGAGGGGAGATTGGGGGCGAAACCGCCTTCGTCGCCCACGGTGGTGCTGAGGCCGCGGCCATGCAGGACGCCTTTGAGACTGTGGAAGATCTCCACCCCCATGCGCAGGGCCTCGGAGAAACTGGGAGCTCCGGCCGGGATGATCATGAATTCCTGCATGTCGATGGCATTGTCGGCGTGGGCGCCGCCGTTGATGACATTCATCATGGGCACCGGCAATTGCAAGGGCCCCAAGCCGCCGATATAGCGGTAGAGACGCTGCCCTGCAGCGTGGGCGGCGGCGTGGGCGCAGGCCAGGGAAACGGCGAGGATGGCATTGGCCCCCAGGCGCGATTTATTGGCGGTGCCGTCGAGGCTGCAGAGGGTGGCATCGATGCGATGCTGGTCGGCCACGTCCATGCCGATGAGGGCATCCTGAATCTCGCCGTTGACGTGCCCTACGGCCTTGCGCACGCCCTTTCCGCCATAGCGGCTGCCGCCATCGCGTAGTTCCACTGCCTCCCGTTCGCCGGTGGAAGCCCCGCTGGGGACGATGGCGCGGCCGACCATGCCATTTTCCAGGAAGACTTCGGCTTCGACGGTGGGGTTGCCGCGGGAGTCGAGGACTTCACGGGCGGCGATGCGAATCATGGCGGTCATACATGCTCCTCTAAAAATGCTTCGGGAAATGCTTCGGCTTTGACGCGGGCGTCGATATCCTTGAGGACCCGCAGCAGGGCCTCCATCCGCCCCAGCGGCCAGGCATTGGGGCCGTCGGAGAGGGCTTGGTCGGGATTGGGGTGGGTTTCCATGAAGAGGCCCGCCACACCGGCAGCCACGGCGGCACGGGCCAGGACCGGCACGAATTCGCGCTGGCCGCCGGACCGCTCGCCCTGCCCCCCCGGCAGTTGCACCGAATGGGTGGCATCAAAAACCACCGGACAGCCGGTATTCCGCATCACGGCCAAGGAGCGCATGTCGGAGACGAGGTTGTTGTAGCCAAAGGAGACGCCACGCTCGCAGACGAGAATGTCGTCATTGCCGGTGGCCTTGGCCTTGGCCACCACCTGCTGCATATCCCAGGGAGCGAGGAACTGACCCTTCTTGATGTTGACGGGCTTGCCCGCCGCCGCGACGGCTTGGATGAAATCGGTCTGCCGACAGAGAAAGGCGGGCGTCTGCAGGACATCCACCACGGCAGCGACGGCGGCCACGTCTTCCTTTTCATGGACATCGGTGAGGACGGCCACGCCTATTTCGCTGCGCACCTTTTCCAGAATACGCAGGCCCTCTTCCATGCCCGGCCCGCGGAAGGTCCGCCCCGAGGAGCGATTGGCCTTGTCATAGGAACTTTTGTAGATAAAGGGGATGCCCAGCCGCGCGGTGAGGTCCCGCAACTGCGCGGCCGTCTGCAAGGCGAGGGCTTCGGACTCGATGGCACAGGGACCGGCGATGAGGAAAAAGGGCTGGTCGAGGCCTGCCGCAAATCCGCAGAGTTTCATGATGTCTCCCCTGTTCGTGCCCCTGTTCGGGCATTTTTGGCCATGGCCGCCTGTAGATAGGCGTCAAAGAGGGGATGTCCCTGGCGTGGGTTGCTGGTGAATTCGGGATGAAACTGGCAACCCAAAAACCAGGGATGCTCGGGCAACTCCACGACTTCCACCAATTCGCCATCACCGGAGAAGCCGGTATAACGCAGTCCCGCAGCGGCCAGGGGGGCGCGAAAACGGTTGTTGAACTCGAAGCGGTGGCGATGGCGCTCATGGATAGATGCGCTGCCATAGGCCTGGGCTGCCAGGCTGCCGGGCAGCAACTGGCACTCCTGTTCGCCCAGGCGCATGCTGCCGCCGAGATTGCCTCCCTCTTCCCGATAAGCCTTGTGACCATCGGGGGTGGTCCATTCGGTCATCAGGGTAATGACGGGAGCGGAGGTGGCGGGATCCAGCTCGGTGCTGTTGGCGTCACCGAGCCCGGCGCAATGACGAGCAAACTCGACGACAGCCAGTTGCATGCCCAGACAGATGCCCAGATAGGGGACACGCTGCTCCCGGGCGTAGCGGATGGCGGCAATCTTGCCTTCCGTCCCGCGCCCGCCAAAACCGCCGGGAACGAGAATGGCATCGGCCTCGGCCAAGGCGGCGGGGCCATTCTGCTCAATGTCTTCGGCATCCACATAGAGAAAGCGCACCCGCCGCTGGGCGCGCAGGCCGGCGTGCAGCAGGGCTTCAGCCAAAGACTTATAGGACTCGGTCAGGCCCACATACTTGCCGACCAGGGCGATGCAGACCTCCCCTTCCGGGTGTTCCAGGGCGTCGATGATCCTTTGCCAGACCGATAGATCCGGTGGCGGCGTCTCCATGCCCAGACGTTGCACTACCAAGGTATCGAGATGTTGCGCATGAAAGAGCAAGGGGATGCGATAAATGCTGTCGGTGTCGATGGCGGAGATGACCGCTTCTTCCGCAAGATTGGAAAAGAGGGCGATCTTGGCGCGATGATCGGCGGGTATGGGCCGGTCGGCGCGGCACAGGAGGAAATCTGGTTGAATGCCGATGGCGCGCAGCTCGCGCACCGAGTGCTGGGTGGGCTTGGTCTTCATTTCCCCGGCAGAGGGCAGATACGGCACCAGGGTGAGATGGAGAAACAGGGTGTTGCCCCGCCCTTCTTCCACCGCCATCTGGCGAATGGCCTCCAGGAAAGGCTGGGATTCGATATCGCCCACGGTACCGCCGATCTCCACCAGGGCCACGTCCGCTCCTTCGGCACCGAGGCGGATGCGGCGCTTGATCTCGTCGGTGACATGGGGAATGACCTGCACCGTGCGTCCCAGGTAGTCGCCGCGCCGTTCCTTTTCAATGACCGTCTGGTACACGAGACCGGTGGTGAAGTTGTTGCGCTTGCCCATGCGCGTGGAAATGAAGCGCTCATAATGGCCGAGATCCAGGTCCGTCTCGGCACCGTCGGCCGTGACGAAGACCTCGCCATGCTGGAAGGGGCTCATGGTGCCGGGATCGACGTTGATGTAGGGGTCGAGCTTGAGCATGGTGACCTTGAGGCCGCGGGCCTCCAGGAGCGCACCCAGGGCAGCACCCGCCGCACCTTTGCCGAGAGAGGAAACCACACCGCCGGTAACGAAGATATATTTGCTCATGGATGCTTACCACTGCCTTGCGACCGCCCGGTGCATGGTAGCCAATTCAGCGATGCGGCACAACGCAGGGGCGGCCAAGGACGAACCCTTTGTCGACCAATTGCCCCACTTGACGCACGCGCGACATCGGCAAATGCTACGCCAATTATATATTGCGGATAAACCCTCATGAAAACCATCTCTTCCCTCTTGGCGGCTACCGTGTTGCTAGGCGTAAGTAACCTGGCTTTGGCCGATGGCCCGCCCATCAGTCTGCAATTGAATGTGGGCACCATGCCCGTTTATCTCCCCCCCGCCTACCCGCCCATGGCCGCGCCGCCGGTCATGGTCTGGCTGCCGCAGTTTAATGCTTATGCCGCCCTGGGCGCGCCACAGCCCATCTTTTACCTGGGCCAGAGCTACTACTATTATTATGGCAATCGCTGGTATGCCGGGCCCGGGTATCGCGGGCCCTGGCGCCCCCTTGCGGCACCCCCTCCCCCGCTACGCGGCTACCGTGGGCGCGACTGGGAACGTTATCAGGAGCGCGCCCGTGAATATTACCGACAACCCGACTGGCGGCATTTTCGCGCCGGTGAAAGGCCGCCCGCTTTCCGCGGCGAGGGGCCCCGAGGTCCCAGAGGACCGGAGCATGGTCCGCAAGGACGCGGGCCGCAGGGATATGGACCCGAAAGACCGGGCCCGGGGCACGGTCCCGGCGGGGAGCGCGGGCCGGCTGGAGATCATGGCCCCGGCGGCCCTGGCGGCCACGGTCATGGCGATGAGCATGGGCCGGGGGGCCGCGGTGGTGGGCCGCATGGGCCGGGAGATTAGCTAGGGATCCGGAACGAGAGCCCCGCCGATCTGCCGCGATCCAGGATCTCAGGCGAGGCGCTCGGCAATCCAGGTCCGGGCTTTGGCCAGGGCCTCCGGGAGCCGCTCCGGATGCGCGGCGCCGGCCTGGGCCATGTCGGGGCGCCCGCCGCCCTTCCCGCCCAGGGGCTGCGCCACGGTGTTGACGAGATCGCCGGCCTTGAGCCGGTCATGCAGATCTTTGCTGACCCCGGCAATGAGGGACACCTTCTCGCCCTCCACGGCCGCCAGAACGATGACGGCCTGGGGTAGCTGCGCCCGCAGGCGGTCCAGCGCCTCGCGCAGACCCTTGCCATCGACGCCCTCCAGACGCGCCAGCAGGACCTTGACGCCACCCAGGTCCTCGGCCTGATGGGCCAGATCCGCACCGGCCTTGGCCGCTTCCTTGCGCTTGAGGGCTTCCAGATCTTTCTCCAGTTGCCGCAGACGATCCAGGGTCTGCGCCAGGCGTTGATCAAGTTCGGCCGGAGGGACCTTGAGCATCCCGGCCGCGGCCTGCAAACGCTGTTCGTCCCGCTGCACCATCTCCAGGGCGGCGGCCCCCGCCACCGCCTCGATGCGCCGCACTCCGGCCGCCACGCCACTTTCCGAGAGGATCTTGAACAGGCCGATGTCACCAAGGCGGCCGACGTGGGTACCGCCGCATAACTCCAGCGAAAAGCCCCCCATGCGCACTACCCGCACCGTATCGCCGTATTTCTCGCCGAAGAGTGCCATGGCCCCCATGGCCTGGGCCTGGGCAATGGGCAGCAGATCCGTTTCTGCATCGGCATTGGCGCGCACCTCGGCATTGACCAGCCGCTCAATTTCCTGCAACTGCGCCGCCGTCACCGGCTCGGGATGGCTGAAATCGAAGCGCAGGCGCTCGGCCGACACCAGCGAACCCTTCTGTTGGACATGGGTACCGAGAACCTGGCGCAGGGCGGCATGGAGGAGGTGGGTGGCCGAATGATTCGCGGCGGTGGCACGGCGGGCCGCCTCGTCTACCATCGCATCGATGGGTTCACCTACCCGCAGCGCGCCCGCTTCCAGCACCCCGAGATGCACATGCAGGCTGCCCAGGGGCTTTTGCGTATCGTCCACACGGAAGTGGGCACCGCCCGCTCCTTGCAGAATGCCACGATCTCCCGCCTGCCCCCCTGATTCTCCATAAAATGGGGTCCGATCGAGGATCACGGCACCCGACTCGCCAGCCTGCAGGGCGGAGACTTCCTCACCATTGCACAAGATGGCCAAGATCTTTGCGCTGTCCCGGCATTGCCCGTAACCGGTGAATTCCGTGGGCGGCAGGCGCATGGCCAGGTCATGGTAGATGCGCTCGGCCTTGACCTCGCCACTGCCCGACCAGGCGGCGCGGGAGCGGCGGCGCTGCTCGTCCATGGCCGCCCCAAAGCCCTCCATGTCCAAGAGGAGATCCTTTTCCCGGGCAATGTCGGCGGTGAGATCGACGGGAAAGCCGAAGGTATCGGCGAGTTTGAAGACGACGGCGCCGGGGATGGCGGCCCCGGCAGGCAGTTCGGCAATGGCCTCTTCCAGCAGGGTGAGTCCTTTTTCCAGGGTTTCGCGAAAACCGCTTTCCTCCTTGGCCAAGACCCGTTCCACCTGAGCCTGTGCCTGCGCCAGTTCGGGGTAGGCATGCCCCATATTCTTCACCAGGGGCGCTACCAGACGGTGAAAAAAGACCTCCTCCAGACCCAGCTTGCGGCCGTGGCGCACGGCCCGGCGAATGATCCGGCGCAGCACATAGCCGCGCCCCTCGTTGCCCGGCAGGATGCCGTCGCTGATGAGAAAACTGCAGGCGCGAATGTGGTCGGCCAGTACCCGGAGGCTGGTATCCGTCGCCGGGTCTACACCATAGTTCTTGTGGCAAAGGCCTGCTGCGGCGTGGATGAGGGGGCGAAAGAGGTCGGTGTCGTAATTGTTGTGCACACCCTGCAGGACGGCGGCCAGGCGCTCCAGGCCCATACCGGTATCGACGGAAGGCTTGGGCAGGGGGGTCATCCGGCCGCTGCTGTCGCGATCAAACTGCATGAAAACGAGATTCCAGATCTCGATGTAGCGATCGCCGTCGGCTTCGGGACTGCCGGGAGGGCCGCCGGGGATGTGGGGGCCATGGTCGTAAAAGATCTCCGAGCAGGGCCCGCAGGGGCCGGTATCGCCCATGCTCCAGAAATTATCCTTTTCGCCGCAGCGGGAAAAGCGCCGGGGGTCGATGCCCACCTCATCCAACCAGATGGACGCGGCCTCATCGTCCTCCTGATAGACCGTCACCCAGAGCTTTTCGGCCGGCAGACCGAGGCGCCAGGTGAGAAATTGCCAGGCAAAACGGATGGCCTCGCGCTTGAAGTAATCGCCAAAGGAAAAATTGCCGAGCATCTCGAAAAAGGTGTGGTGACGGGCGGTATAGCCCACGTTTTCCAAGTCGTTGTGCTTGCCGCCGGCGCGCATGCAGCGTTGCGAGGAGGCCGCCCGCCGGTAGGGTCGCGCCTCCAGACCGAGGAAGACATCCTTGAACTGCACCATGCCGGCATTGGTAAAGAGCAGCGTGGGGTCATTGCGCGGAATGAGGTCGCTGGATGGGACTATGCTGTGCCCGTTTTCGGCAAAGTAATCGAGAAAGGCCTGACGAATCAATTCCGCTTGCATGTGTCTTCCATTGTCAAAAAAATCAATATCCGTCGGGATCGCCGTCAAGGACCAAGCGAATCAGCTCACTGGTAAACCCCCGTCCTGCCAGAAAACGCGCGCGGCGTTCCCATTCCCGCCGGTTCTCGGCGGGGGCGCCCCCGAAGCGCTTGTGCAGCGCTGCGCGTGCCTGGATCAACCAATCCGCCTGGGGGATGGACATCTGCTCCGGGTCCACTCCGGCCCGCGCCAGGTCCCGGCGCAGCCGGAGGGGACCGTGCCCCTGACGCAAGCGGGTTCTGCCGAGCATCTCGGCATAGCGGGCGTCGTCCTGCCAACCTTCCCTGGCTAGGGCGTCGAGGGTGCTGTCGATCTGCTCAGCGCCATAGCCGGCCCGGGTCAAACGGTCGCGGAGCTCCGCCCGGCTGTACTCGCGGCGGGCGAGGAGGCGCAGGACATGGGCCTTGGGGTCGAGCGCGACCGCAGACAATCATTCCCCCGCGACAACGTCTTCTGCCATCAGAGGCTCTTCGGCGAAGGCCAGGGGGTGTCCTGAAGCCGCCGCCCGGACGCGCTCGTCGATCTCCTTGGCCATTTCCGGATGCTCCTTGAGATAGACGCGGGCGTTGTCCTTGCCCTGGCCGATGCGCTCGCCCTTGTAGCTATACCAGGCGCCGCTTTTCTCCACGATGTCAAACTTGACGCCCAAATCCACCAGCTCCGAGAAGCGGGAGATACCCTCGCCGTAATAGATGGCGAATTCGGCCTCGCGAAAAGGCGGGGCCACCTTGTTTTTGAGCACCTTGACGCGGGTTTCGCTGCCCACCACTTCATCGCCCTTCTTGATGGCGCCGATGCGGCGGATATCCAGGCGCACCGAGGCATAGAACTTGAGGGCGTTGCCGCCGGTGGTGGTCTCGGGGCTGCCGTACATGACACCGATTTTCATGCGGATCTGGTTGATAAAGATGACCAGGGTGTTGGTGCGCGAGATATTGGCGGTAAGCTTGCGCAGGGCCTGGCTCATGAGCCGGGCCTGCAGGCCGACGTGGGAGTCGCCCATGTCGCCTTCGATTTCCGCCTTGGGCGTGAGGGCCGCCACCGAGTCCACGACGATGAGGTCCACGGCGCCGGAGCGCACCAGCATGTCGGCGATCTCCAGGGCCTGCTCGCCGGTGTCGGGCTGGGAGATGAGGAGGTTTTCCAGGTCTACGCCCAGTTTTTGCGCATAGGTGGGGTCGAGGGCGTGCTCGGCATCGATGAAGGCGGCGGTGCCGCCGGCGGCCTGGCAGTTGGCAATGACATGGAGGGTGAGGGTGGTTTTGCCCGAGGACTCCGGGCCGTAGATCTCCACCACCCGCCCACGCGGCAGGCCGCCTACGCCGAGGGCGAGGTCGAGGCCCAGGGAGCCGGTGGAATAGACGGCAATGTCCTTGATGGCATTCTGATCTCCCAGGCGCATGATCGCGCCTTTGCCAAACTGCTTGTCGATCTGCGACAGGGCGGCACTGAGGGCCTTGCTACGCTGCTCATCCATGGGCATTTCCTTGTATGGTTGGGGACTACCGGCGGCAAAAACTGATATAACGCCCGCCGCAGGATGCTACTCCGTATCATCTTCTCTATTCTAGCGAAGGCCGGAGAGATGGGGAACGGGCCAGGCCAAAAATCTTGGCGGATTGCTGAATACGGCCTATATTTCCACTGGGTGATCGCCACGATCAACCTAAAACTCCAAATCCAGCTTTAGCCCAACAGGCCGAGAAGACCGCCCAGGGCGACGGAACCCGCAGCATACTGCACGGTCCAGCGGTCACCGGCAAAGTGGCAGGTCCGCACTTGGCCGGAGGCGCCGCGCTGGCCCCAGGCGATGCAGACGGTGCCTACCGGCTTGCCCGGCACGGCGCCGCCAGGTCCCGCAATCCCGGTAATGGCTGCGGCCAGATCGGCCTCACGCAAGGCCCCCTCCAACATTTCCAGGGCCGTTGCTTCCGCCACGGCACCGACGCGGGCGAGGGTCTCTTCGCGCACATTCAGCAGGGCCATTTTGGCGGTATTGCTATAGCTCACGATGCCCTGATGCAAGAGGGCCGAAGACCCCGGCAGGGCAGTAAGGCGGGCGGCAAGGCCACCGCCAGTGCAGGATTCGGCTAGGGACAAACGCCGTTTTTCGTGCCGCCAGCGCCGCAACAGCGCCCACTCCGGCGGTGCAAAATCCAGGGCAACGGCCCCGGCCTGCCCCGCTGCTACCCAATATTCGCCCGGCAAAACCGCTTCCTTGCCCGGCAGGCTATCGGTAAAACAGGTCCAGGGCTTGGCCACAGCGGGCAAGTGCGCCTCTGCCCAGATGCTCAGCGCCGCCCAGTCACTGGCGGGTAGCTGCCAGCGCTGGGGGCCGCTCCATTGGGCGCTATTGGTAAACTCTCCCAATGCCAGGGCCGGCCCCCCTTTGTCCGGCAGGGTCTGGACCAGCTCTATCCGGCACGACCAGCCCGCCAGATGGGCCCAGGCCGCCAGTCGCTGCGCGTCGGGCAGGACCGCCGGTCGCCAGGGGAGATAGAGGGAGAGTTCGCTCATAACCATCCTCCATAAAGAAGTGCGCGCAGGATCGCGGTGGCCGCCACCGCCGCCGCCAGATCATCGAGCATGATGCCCATACCGCCGTGAATGCGACGATCCAGCCAGGAGATGGGCCAGGGTTTGAGCATATCGAAAAAGCGGAAAAGCAGAAAACCCGCCAGCAGGGTGGGCCAGGAAAAGGGCAGTCCCCAGAGCGTGAGCAGCAGGCCGGCCCACTCGTCCCAGACAATGGCGGGGGGGTCGAGGGCCCGCGCGCCGCTCTCCTGGGCTTGCAAATCCCGCGCCGTCCGACCACAGAGCCAGGGCCCCACAGCCAGGACAAAGAGCAGAACGGCCGTATAGAGCATCGGGTAGGGGACGACGAGCCAATAGATCGGGATGGCCGCGAGGGTGCCCATGGTACCCGGTAGCCAGGGCGAAAGACCGCTGCCCAGACCAAAGGCCAGCCAGTGATACCAAGGCCTAGAAGACATGCTCATGCCCTCTTTGCGCGGGCAGGGGGATGATGCTGTCCTGCCAGGACAATTGCACGCTGCCCGCCGGCAGATCCCTCCCGGGCGCGACGACCTCGCCCACCCGCGTCAGGGCCAGACCAAGGGCATTCGCCCGGGTTTGCAATTCCTCTTCGAGGGCCGGGGCTACACCAAGGATCAGTTCATAGTCATCGCCGCCGCTCAGGGGCCAACGGCTCCACAGTTGGGGATCCCGGCCCGCCACACGCCGGACGGCTGCGCTCACGGGCAAAGCCTCCAGGGTAATGCGGGCCGCCATCCCCGAGGCTTCCAGGATATGGCCGAGGTCCGCCAGAAAACCGTCGGAGCAGTCGATGGCCACCCGCACCCCCAATGCCGCGGCCTGCCGGCCAAACACCAGGCGCGGCGTGGGTCGTAACCGGCGCTGCTCCAGAAAATGGCGTTCCTCCCTGGTCCAGTCAGCCGTCATGCCCCCCATCCCGCGTTCGGCAAAGGCGGCATCCAGGGCCGCGGCGGCATCGCCCAGGCTGCCCGTCACCCAGATGCCGTCCCCCGCCAGCGCCCCGGCGCGGGCCATGACCGCATCGCCCGACCAGAGTCCCAGGGCGGTCACCGATAGGGTCAAAGGACCATCCGTGGCCACGGTATCACCGCCCACCAGAGCCACCTGCTGCATCTGCGCCAGCGCCTGCCAGCCTGTCATGAAGGCCGCCAGCCACGCTTCCCAATCGCGCTGGCCCGCGGGCAAGGCAAGGCTCAGCAAACACCAGGCCGCCTCGGCGCCCATGGCGGCGAGATCGCTGAGATTGACCGCCAGTGCCTTCCAGCCGAGATCGGCCGGATCTGCATCGGCAAAAAAATGCCGCCCGGCCACCAGGGTATCCATGCTCACCGCGAGCTTGCGCCCGGCGGGGTCCAGCAAGGCCGCATCATCCCCCATCCCCAGGCACACATCCGCCCGGCCGATGCGTTGCATCCGCCGCAACTCCTCAATGAGAGTAAACTCCCGTGCTGCCATGCTCCATCCTCGCTGTTCGCAACGGCGTTCAAAAGCCATCCACTATAACCCTTGCCAGATCCGCCCCCAAGCCGGGAAAATCCCTCCATGGAATCGGCTCCTCGTCCCCCCATCGGTCGCTTCGCCCCCTCTCCCAGCGGCCCCCTGCATCGCGGCTCCCTGGTTGCGGCCATCGGCAGCTACCTCAGCGCCCGCAGCCGGAATGGACAATGGCTGCTGCGCATGGAAGATGTGGATGGGGGACGGGTCCGGCCGGGCGCGGCCGCTACCATTCTTCGCCAATTGACGGATCTGGCCCTGGACTGGGATGGCCCGGTGCTTGTTCAATCCCGGCGCAACGATCTTTACCGGGCGGCCTTGGGGATCTTGCGGGCTTCCGGCCATGCCTATCCCTGCGCCTGCACGCGGGCGGAGATTCAGGCGGCCGGCGGGGTTTATCCCGGCACCTGCCGGCATGGCCTGCCCGCCGGCCGTTCCCCGCGGACCTGGCGGCTGCGCCTGCCGGATGCCCCTGGCTCCTGGCAGGACCGTTACCTGGGTTGGCAGCAGGGGCGGAACATGGGCGACCCTGTTCTCTTGCGCGCCGATGACTATTTTGCCTATCTGCTGGCCTGTGTGGTGGACGATGGCGCGCAGGGGGTGAGCGAGATCATCCGTGGCGCCGATCTCCTCCCCTTCACCGCCACCCAAAGGACCTTGCAGCAGGCCTTGGGCCTCCCCGCCCTCGCCTACGGCCACCTGCCGGTGATCCTCGGCCCCGATGGCCGCAAGCTATCCAAGAGCAGCGGTGCCGCCCCCTGGCAGGGGAATGCCGGAGATGCCTGGGAGCGAGCATTGCGGGATCTGGGCTGGGCAGCGCCGCCAGCCATGCACGGCGCCTCGGCACCACAATGGCGGGATTATGCTCTGGCGGAACTGCGCCGAGGCAGGCCCCTATGGGACGGAGCGCACCAGGATTAATCGGTCGCCAATACCTCTATCCCCAGCAGTTGTCGCTCCAGGCCCTTGATCTGGTCGCGCAAGCGGGCAGCCTGTTCGAATTCCAGATTGCGGGCATGCCGATACATGGCCTCCTCCAGCTCCTTGATCCGCTTGCCCAGGGCCTTGGGATCGCCCGGTTGGCCATAGGACTGCACCGGTTCGGCGGCACGGGCCGCCCGTGGGGCGTTGCGCCGATAGACGCCTTCGATGATGTCCGCCACCGGCTTGCTGATGCCTCGCGGCGTAATGCCGTGGGCGAGATTGAAGGCGACCTGCTTTTGCCGCCTGCGCGCCGTCTCGCCCATGGCCCGGTCCATGGAGCCGGTGACGGTGTCGGCATAGAGGATGGCCCGGCCATGCAGATTGCGGGCGGCGCGGCCGATGGTCTGCACCAGGGAGCGCTCGGAACGGAGAAAGCCTTCCTTATCGGCGTCCAGGATCGCTACCAGGGCCACCTCGGGCATATCCAGGCCCTCGCGCAGCAGATTGATGCCGATGAGCACATCAAAGACCCCGGCGCGCAGGTCGCGGATGATCTCCACCCGCTCCACGGTCTCGATATCCGAGTGCAGATAGCGGCACTTGATGCCCAGTTCGTGCAGGTAATCGGCAAGATCTTCGGACATGCGCTTGGTCAGGGTCGTCACCAGCACCCGCCAGCCGGCGGCCACGACCCCATGGATTTCGCTCACCAGGTCATCCACCTGGCCGCTGGCCGGCCGCACTTCCACTTCCGGGTCCACCAGGCCCGTAGGTCGCACCACCTGCTCCACCACCTGCCCCGAGCGTTGCAGCTCGTAAGGGCCGGGGGTAGCGGAAATGAAGATGGTCTGGGGCATGAGGGATTCGAATTCGCTGAACATCAGCGGCCGGTTGTCCAGGGCCGAAGGCAGGCGAAAACCGTATTCCACCAGGGTTTCCTTGCGCGAGCGGTCGCCCTTGTACATGCCGCCGATCTGCGGCACCGTGACGTGGGACTCGTCGATGAAGAGCAGCGCCCCATCGGGCAGATAGTCCATGAGGGTGGGGGGCGGCGCGCCGGCGGCCCGGCCCGAAAGATAACGGGAATAATTCTCGATGCCCGAGCAATAGCCCAGTTCGGCCATCATTTCCAGATCGAAGCGCGCGCGTTGCTCCAATCGCTGCGCCTCGACCAGCTTGTTCTGCTGGCGCAGGAACGCCAAGCGTTCGCGCAACTCGTCCTTGATGGCCTCCAGGGCACCCAGAATGGTCGCCCGCGGCGTTACATAATGACTCTTGGGAAAGACCGTGTAGCGCGGCAGACGGGTGAGGATCTTGCCGGTCAGGGGATCAAAAAGGGAGACACGCTCGATTTCGTCGCCAAAGAGTTCCACCCGCACCGCCTCGTCCTCGCTCTCCGCCGGCCAGATGTCGATGACGTCACCATGTACGCGAAAGGTACCGCGCTTGAGCTCCACGGGGTTGCGGGCATACTGCATGTCGGCCAGACGATGGAGAATGGCGCGCTGATCCATGCTGTCCCCCTCGCGCAGGTGCAGGATCATGCCGTGGTAGGCGGCGGGATCGCCCAGTCCATAGATGGCCGAGACGGTGGCCACGATGATGACGTCGGGCCGTTCCAGCAGGGCCTTGGTGGCCGACAGGCGCATCTGCTCGATATGATCATTGATGGAGGCGTCCTTCTCGATAAAGGTATCGGAGGACGGCACGTAGGCCTCGGGCTGATAATAATCGTAATAGCTGACAAAATACTCCACGGCATTGCCGGGGAAAAAGGAACGCAACTCGGCATAGAGCTGCGCCGCCAGGGTCTTGTTGGGGGCCATGACAATGGCTGGGCGCTGGGTTTCGGCTATGATATTGGCCATGGTGAAGGTTTTCCCGGAACCGGTGACGCCGAGCAAGGTCTGATAGACCTCACCGGCCAGCAAACCGCCAGTCAGCAGGCGAATGGCCTCGGGCTGATCCCCCTGGGGAGAAAATTGGCTCTTGAGTTCGAAGCGCTTTTGCATATCATCTTGCCCTTTGCGTGCCGAAACGGTTCGGCCCGTCTGACCTCGCCCATTTGGAGTCGAAAATAGTGGACATCCGCCTTTCCCGCCGCGTCAATGCCGTGCGCCCCTCCCCCACCCTGGCGGTCGCCGCCCGCGCTCAGCAACTGCGGCGGGAAGGCAAGGACATCGTCAGCCTGGGCGCCGGCGAGCCGGACTTCGATACTCCCGAATATATCAAAGAAGGGGCCATTGCGGCCATCCGCCAGGGTTTCACCAAATACACGGCCGTTGGCGGTACTCCCGAACTAAAGGCTGCCATCATCCACAAGTTTCAGAACGATAACGGCCTGAGCTACCGTCCCGACGAGATCCTCGTCTCGGTGGGCGGCAAACAGAGTTTTTTCAACCTTTGCCAGGCCCTCCTCGATGGGGGAGACGAGGTCATCATCCCGGCACCCTACTGGGTGTCCTACCCCGACATGGTGCTGCTGGCCGAAGGCCGGCCGGTGATCCTCCCCACCGACGCCACGCAGCACTTCAAGATCAGGCCGGAACAACTGGCGGCCGCCATCACCCCCGCCACCCGGCTCCTGGTGCTCAACAGCCCTTCCAACCCCTCCGGCGTGGCCTATAGCCGGGACGAACTGGCCGCCCTGGGCGAAGTCCTGCGCCACCATCCGCATGTGCTCATCGCCAGCGACGACATGTATGAGAAAATCCGCTTCCATGACGAGGCCTTCGTCAATATCGCCAACGCCTGTCCGGACCTGACGCCGCGCTGCATCATCTTGAACGGCGTTTCCAAGGCCTATGCCATGACCGGCTGGCGCATCGGCTACTGCGGCGGCCCCAAGGCCCTCATCGCCGCCATGACCACGGTGCAATCCCAAAGCACCTCCAATCCCACCTCCATCGCCCAGGTGGCGGCCCAGGTGGCCCTGGAGGGGGGCGACAGCGCCATTCACCCCATGGTCCACGCCTTCCGCCGCCGCCACGACTACGTCTATGGCCGCCTGCATCCCCTGCCGGGGGTGCAGGTACTCCCTTCGGATGGGACCTTTTACAGTTTTCCGGGTTTTCAGGGGGTCATGGCCGCCAAGGGCCTGAGCGACGATGTGGCCGTGGCCGACGCGCTGCTGGAGGCTGGCGTGGCGGTGGTACCGGGATCGGCCTTCGGCAGCCCCGGCCATATCCGCCTGTCCTTCGCCACCAGCGACGACAACCTGCGCGTGGCCCTGGACCGCATCGCGGCCTTTGTCCACGGGACAGCCTAGACGCTCCGGGGCTCAGGGCGCCGGCGTGACCCTGATCCGGGCCGCGGCCGCCTGCGCCCTTTCGCGGGCGGTGTCGGTGTCGGACGCCGTGGCCAGGACTACCCCCAGACGGCGCAGTTTCAGGGCCTGCGGCTTACCGAAGAGGCGCAGGTCCGCCTCGGGTACGCTCAAGGCCTCCGCCACGCCCGTGTAGACGGGGCCCCAGCCCAGGCCCTGGGCACGGATCACCGCCGAGGCAGCCGGCCGACGGAAGCCCGGCCGGACCGGCAGGCCGAGGATGGCGCGCAAATGCAGATCGAACTCGCTCTGCGCCTGACTCACCAGGGTAACAAGGCCGGTGTCGTGCGGACGCGGCGAGAGTTCGCTGAAGATCACCTGCTCTCCCCGCACAAAAAACTCCACGCCAAAGATCCCCTGGCCGCCGAGATCATCCGTGACCAGTTGCGCCATTTCCTGAGCCGCAGTCAGCGCCGTATCGGACAAGGCTTGGGGCTGCCAGGACTCCACATAATCCCCTGCCTCCTGGCGATGGCCGATGGGCTCGCAAAAGACCGTGCCGAAGGCGCTGCGCACCGTGAGCAGGGTGATCTCGAAATCGAAGTCCACAAAGCCCTCGACAATGACCCGCCCACCCCCCACGCGGCCCCCCGACTGTGCCTCCTGCCAGGCCAGACCCAACTCCGCCGGCGTCCGCACGAGCGACTGGCCCTTGCCACTGGAGGACATCACGGGCTTGACCACGCAGGGGAAACCCAGGGCGGCGGCAGCCGCCTCCAGCTCCGCCGGAGATCCGGCAAAGCGGTAGGGAGAGGTGGGCAAAGCCAGGTCCTCGGCGGCCAGACGGCGGATGCCTTCGCGGTCCATGGTGAGCTGTACCGCTCGCGCCGAGGGCACTACCGTCGCGAGTCCCCGGCCTTCGATCTCCGCCAGGGCCCCGGTGGCAATGGCCTCGATCTCCGGTACCACATAATGCGGTCGCTCCCGCGCCACCAGGGCGAGGATGGCCGTCGGATCGGTCATGTCGATGACATGGGCACGATGGGCCACCTGCATGGCCGGGGCGTCGGCATAGCGATCCACGGCGATGGTCTCCACCCCCAGGCGCTGGGCGGCGATGAGGAGTTCCTTACCCAATTCTCCCGAGCCGAGCAGCAGGAGGCGGGTGGCTTGCGCCGAGAGGGGGGTGCCGATCTTCATGGGT
>JAJYQY010000131.1:0-1891 GCA_021794385.1 Pseudomonadota bacterium
CCGCCTTCACGTCGCCCCGGACGCCCAGCAGTTTGCCGTCCTTGTCAAAGAGGACGTAGATCTTGCGCACTTCGAGAGTGCCATAAGCCGGCTTGAAGCTGTATACATAGACCCACTGATCGGGGTGCCAGGGATCCTGCAGGAGCGGCGAACCCAAAATGGTGCGCACCTGCAACTGATCCATGCCGGGATGTAATTCGGCCAGTTCCTTGGCGGTGACGACATTGCCCTGTTGCACGTTCACGCGGTAGATATTGCAGCCGGTGAGCAACAGGCCGAGAAGGGATATCAGGAGTAAAGGGCGGAGGCTTCTCATAGTCCTTGTCTTGGGCGATCGGTGCATCTATCCTAAACCATTCTTGGATGCCATTTCTACGAGCGAATGAATAGCGACGAACTCAAGCGTGCCGGCCTCAAGGCCACTCTGCCGCGCCTCAAGATCCTGCGGATCTTCGAGGAGGGCGAAACCCGTCATTTGACTGCCGAGGATATCTATCGGCACCTTCTGGATGCCGGCGAGGAAGTGGGACTGGCCACGGTTTATCGGGTGCTCACCCAGTTCGAGTCCGCAGGCTTGGTGCGTCGCCATCATTTTGAAGGCGACAAGGCCATCTTTGAACTCAATGAGAGCGGGCACCACGACCATATGGTCTGCACCGCCTGCGGCAAAGTACTGGAGTTTTTTGATGAGCGTCTGGAAGCACGGCAGCGCGAACTGGCCCAGGAAGAAGGTTTTTTTATAACCGATCATAGCCTCTATCTCTACGGAACCTGTGTGGGGATGCAGGAGCGGGGGGTCTGCTCCCTCAAGTCCGGTGATGACATCGATAGCTGACATCCCTGCCATTCACCTGCCATGGCTGCGCCACGGTGCATCTCCATGTCCAAAGATGTTAAATTGCATGGAGTTAAGTGAAAAAACGCCAGTCACGCGGCAACGTATGGCCACATTACCAGGAGAAACCCCATGGACGCGAAACTCGTAGAGGCCTTTCATCACACCCTGGAAGACCGGCGCCGGGACTTGTTTGCCGCCGTGCGGGCGCATCTGCTCAATGGCAATCTGGCGGCGGAGGAGCGGGAGCGGCTGGAAGTGCGGGATATCGGTGATGACTCGGTGCTGGATCTCACCGAGAGTCTGGCGCTGGCGCGAGATTTGCGAGAGGCCGAAGCGTTGCGAGCGGTGAATCTCGCCCTGCTGCGGATCAGGGCGGGCACTTATGGGAACTGCGTGGACTGTGGGGAGGAGATTCCCATGGCGCGCTTGCAGGTGGAGCCCGAAGCGGAGCGCTGTGTAGCGTGTCAGCAGCGTTGGGAGGCACTCCAGGAGCAGGTGGAGGCGAGTCTCTAAGGGGGGCTGGCGGGTTGCCGGAGCAAAAAGCACCTTTGCCAACGACCGTTTTTCGGTGATAACGCCCTAAGCGGGGGTTTCCGTTTCGCTGAGGACCAGGTTGTCGCGGTGGATGAGTTCCGGATCTTCCATCTCACCCAACTCCTTGGCAATGACCTTGCTGCTTTTCCCCAGGCGTTGCCGGACCATCTGCGCGTCGAGATTGACCAGGCCCCGGGCCACTTCCCGGCCCTCCGGGTCCAGGCAGATGACCAGATCGCCGCGCTGAAATCTGCCCTCTGCCGCAGTAACGCCGACGGGTAGCAGGCTGCCGCCCTTTTTCCTCAACACTTGGGCGGCGCCGGCGTCGAGGTGCAGGGTGCCGGTCGCCCGGAGCTGTCCCGCCAGCCAGCGTTTGCGGGCCGCGAGCCGGGCCAGGCGGGGATGGAAGTAGGTGCCCAGGGCTTCCCCCCGGTGCAGGCGCAGGAGCAGGTCGGGCTCGTGGCCGCTGGCGACGATGGTGGCGGTTCCCGAGCGGGCGGCGCGGGCGGCGGCCCGGAC
>JAJYQY010000131.1:1991-4983 GCA_021794385.1 Pseudomonadota bacterium
CGGCTCGTCGTCCTCATCCCATAGGCCAATGGCCTCGGGTGGCGGCGGCGGCGGGAGCTCGGCGAGGGCCAACCAGACCTTGCGCATGAGTTCCTGACAGCCGGCGCCGCTGGCGGCGGAGACGAGGAAGGCCGGGTCTTGCCAGTCCAGATCCCGACAGAGGGCCTGGAAGCGGGACTGGGCCACCTCGGGGGTAAAAAGATCGGCCTTGTTGGCCACCAGCCAGCGCGGCTGCGCGGCCAGAGTCGGGCTGTAGGCGGCGAGTTCGGCCTCCAACTCCCGCACATGCTCGGCAGGTTCGCCGCCGTCGGGCGGAGAGAGATCGACCAGATGGAGCAGGAGACGGGTGCGGGAGAGGTGCTTGAGAAAGCGCGTACCCAGTCCGGCGCCCTCGGCGGCACCGGGAATGAGACCGGGGATATCGGCCAAAACGAAAGATTCATGCTCGGCAACGCGTACGACGCCCAAATTGGGATACAAGGTGGTAAAAGGATAGTCGGCCACTTTGGGACGCGCGGCACTGACGGCGCGGATCAGGGTACTCTTGCCGGCGTTGGGCATGCCGAGCAGGCCGACATCGGCGAGGAGGCGCAATTCCAGGCGCAACTGGCGTTCTTCGCCGTTGCCGCCCAGCTCATGCTCCCGCGGTGCCCGGTTGGTGCTGGATTTGTACCACATATTACCGTGACCGCCGCGGCCGCCCTTGGCGACCAGCAGGGTGTCGCCGTCGTGGCGCAGATCACCCAGGAGTTCGTGGGTGTCGTCGTCATAGACCAGGGTGCCGACGGGGACGGTGATGGCCAGATCGCGCCCGCCCCGCCCCGTCATCTGCCGGCCGGTCCCCCCATGTCCGTTTTCGGCCCGAAAGCGGCGCTGGTAGCGGAAGTCGATGAGGGTATTGAGGCTGCCCTGGGCGACCAGCGTGACGTTTCCGCCGCGCCCGCCATCGCCCCCATCGGGTCCGCCGAAGGGGATGAATTTCTCGCGGCGGAAGCTGACCGCGCCGTGGCCGCCGTTGCCGGAGCCGACGGTGATGCGCACTTCATCAATGAATTTCATAGAAAAACCCCGCGCCGGAGAGTCCGGCGCGGGGCCCTCCGCCGCTGGCTGGTCAAGCCGGCGAAACGACGCTGACGGTACGCACCTGGCGCGGGCCCTTGCGCTCGAATTTCACGACACCCTCGGCCGTGGCGAAGAGCGTATGATCCTTACCCATGCCGACGTTGACGCCCGGGTAAAACTGCGTGCCCCGCTGCCGGATGAGGATGTTGCCGCTGATGACCTGCTGTCCGGCATAGCGCTTCACGCCCAGGCGCTTGGACTGGGAATCGCGACCGTTACGGGATGAACCGCCCGCCTTTTTATGTGCCATGACGTTGCTCCTTAGGCCTCAATGCCGGTGATGCGAATTTCGGTAAAATATTGACGATGGCCCTGCTGCTTGCGGTAGTGCTTGCGCCGGCGCATCTTGAAAATCTGTACCTTCGCTGCGCGTCCCTGGGCGAGCACGGTACCCTTGACGATGGCGCCATCGACATGGGGCGTGCCAATCTTGATATCGGCGCCGCTGCCCACCATCAGCACGCGGTCGATGGCCAGTTCGCTGCCCTCTTCCAACTCCATCTTTTCGAGCCGGAGCTTGTCGCCCACTGCCACCCGATATTGTTTGCCGCCGTTTTCGATGACCGCGTACATCACAAACCTCCAAAATAAGGCTTTGCCGGAATCTTCCGGAAAAGGGTAGTAAGATACCGGTAGGGGTGGTCGCTGGTCAAGTGGCCTTGGAGCCGCCTCCCGAAAACGCCTTGACAAGGCCGCACCGCGGTGTCGACAATCGCTTGCGCGTGAGCTTTCCCGCCAGCAAATACGATCATCTTGGGAGTAAAAGTGGCGATGGATTTGGAAGATGTCAACCGCCTGGTGCGGTCCGATATGGTGGCGGTGAACATCGTGATCCAGGAGCAACTCCGGTCGGCAGTGCCGACCATCCCGGCCATGGGGGCCTATATTATCGGCGCGGGCGGCAAACGGCTGCGGCCCATCGTGCTGCTGTTGAGCAGCCGCATGGGGGGAGAGCAGGGTCCGCGGCCTATCCCCCTGGCGGCGGTGGTCGAATTCATCCATACCGCAACCCTTCTCCATGACGATGTGGTGGATGGCTCGGAACTGCGGCGCAGCAATGCGACGGCCAACCAGCTTTGGGGAAACGCTGCGGCGGTGCTGGTGGGGGATTTCCTCTACGCCCGAGCTTTTGAGATGATGGTGCAGGATGGCGACATCCGCGTGATGTCCACCCTCGCCGAGGCCACCAGTGTCATTGCCCAGGGCGAAGTGGCGCAGTTGGAAAACGCCAACGATGCCGATCTGCAGCCCGATGCCTATTACGCGGTGATCGAGGCCAAGACGGCCAAGCTCTTCGAGGCGGCGGCGCGCCTCGGCGCCATCCTCAACCAGGCCGATCCCGAGCGGGAGGCGCTCCTGGCCCGTTATGGATCCTTGCTGGGTACGGCGTTCCAACTGGTGGATGATGCCCTGGATTATTCGGTATCGGCGGAAAAGATGGGTAAAAATCGCGGTGACGACCTGGTCGATGGCAAGGCGACGCTGCCTTTCATTCACGCCATGCAGGAAGCCTCGGAGGTGGAGCGGGGGGCGCTGCGGGACGCCCTGAAGAGCGGCGATCGCAGTGGTCTGGAGCGGGTCCTGGAAATCATTGCCAGAACACGGGCGATTGATTACACTCTGGGCGTTGCGGCGGATAAGGCGAAACAGGCTCAGGCGTGTTTGGCGGGCTTTCCCGATGGTCCGGAGCGTCGGGCATTGTCTTTTCTTGCGGATTTTTCCGTACGTCGTGAATTTTAGTAGGAAAATGCGCGGGGCGTGGCTCAGCCTGGTAGAGCGCCGCCTTCGGGAGGCGGATGTCGGAGGTTCGAATCCTCTCGCCCCGACCAAAACATCAAAACGTCCGGTTATCCGGGCGTTTTTTTATGGG
>JAJYQY010000108.1:0-1994 GCA_021794385.1 Pseudomonadota bacterium
AAGGCCTTTCTCGCCGGGCGTATGCCGCGCAAGCTCTATGCCACCGCCAGCAGTCCCACGGATGGTCTATTTTTTTGAACAGCGGCGACGATCTGGACTTTGCGCGCGGAGCGCCGCTGGATGGGGACTTCCTCCGGCGGGTGGAAACGCTCGTCATGGGCTCCGTAAATCCGGGCCATATCCCCCGTTATGCCGAGGACTGGGAGGAGACCGAGCGGCTCATCGGCCATTTGGGGGATCAGGGCGTGGGCGTGCGTCTGGAGTACAGCTATGGTGAGAATGGCCAGCGCTGCCGGGCCTATCTCGACTGGCAGGACCCCATTAGCCATGAATGGCAGACCGCCGAGGCGGAAGAGGGCGCCGCGGCGCAGGCGGTGACGCGGGCGGCCCTGGTCTGGTATTACCAGCAGGAGATCAACACCGCCACGGCCCAACCCCCCGATGGCTGGGCCTACTTTGAGGTGGTGGAACGGGTGGGCATGACCCGTGACCTCTTTGCCCGCTCCCTCGAAGAACACCCCGTTCTGGCCGAAGAGCCGGATTTGCAGGCGCGCTATCAGGAGGTCCTGGACAAGCTCAACGAGCTTTATGAACGGGTCAACCAGGCTCTGGATCGGCGTCTGGAGATGCCGGCCCGCGGCGCCATGCACTAACCGGCCATGCATATCCACGTCCTCGGCGCCTGCGGAACCTTCATGGGCGGCATTGCCCTGCTGGCGCGGGCGGCGGGGCATGAGGTCAGCGGTTCCGATACCCATGCCTATCCGCCCATGAGCACGCTGCTGGCGCGGGAGGGGATTGCGGTCCGGGACGGTTACGATCCCTCTCACCTGCAGTCGGCACCCGATCTGGTCCTGATCGGTAATGCCCTGTCCCGGGGCAATCCCGCCGTCGAGGCGGTGTTGGATCGCGCCCTGCCCTATGACTCCGGCCCTGCCTGGCTGGCCCGGGAGATCCTTCAGGGCCGCTGGGTGCTGGCGGTGGCCGGTACTCACGGCAAGACGAGCACGACGGCGATGCTCGCCTGGATACTCGACTACGCCGGCCTGGAGCCCGGTTTTCTCATCGGTGGCGAACCCCTGAATTTTGGCGTCTCGGCCCGTTTGGGGGGCGGTTCCTTCTTTGTCATCGAGGCCGATGAGTATGATACCGCCTTTTTCGACAAACGCTCCAAATTCGTCCACTACCACCCGCGCACCCTCATCCTCAACAATCTCGAATACGATCACGCCGATATTTTTCCGGATCTGGACGCCATCATCACCCAGTTTCATCACTTGCTGCGCACGGTCCCCGGTAACGGTCAGATCCTCGTCCATGCTGCGGCGCCCGCCCTGGAGCAGGTCCTGGCCCGGGGCTGCTGGACGCCGGTGCAACGCTTCGCCGGTGACGGCCCCTGGCAGATCCGCCTGGAGCGGCCCGATGCCGGCGCCTTCGCCGTCCTGGAAGCGGGGGAGGAGCGCGGACGGGTCGCCTGGAATCAGGCCGGTGCATTCAACGCCGAGAACGCCCTGGCCGCCATCCTCGCCGCCCGCCATGCCGGGGTGCCGGTGGCGGTTTCCTGCGCCGCTCTGGGCGAGTTCCAGGGAGTACGCCGTCGCCTGGAGCTGCGCGGAGTGGCCGACGGCGTCTCCGTCTATGACGATTTCGCCCACCACCCCACCGCCATCGCCGCCACCATCGCCGCCCTGCGCGCCAAAGCTGGATCGGCGCGGCTGGTGGCGGTACTGGAACCGCGCTCCAACACCATGAAAATGGGGGTGCATCGGCAGCGACTGGGGGACAGCCTGGCCGGGGCCGATGCGGTCTACGTCTATGCCCCGGCGGATCTGGGCTGGGACGCGGCGGCGGTGCTGGCGGGGCAGGCGCGGGTCTTTGCCGATCTGGATGCCCTCCTGGCCGCCCTCCAGGATGATTTGCAGGGTGGTGATCAGGTGCTGATCATGAGCAACGGCGGTTTTGGCGCCATCCACGCTCGTCTCCTGGCCGCCCTG
>JAJYQY010000108.1:2094-4962 GCA_021794385.1 Pseudomonadota bacterium
CTGTTCTACGGCTTGGCCTTTGAAGAGTATTACACGCGGGACGCCCGCGGCACGCCCGGCGGCGTGCGTACCTTCCCCATGCTCGCCCTGAGCGGAGCGGCCCTTTATGCCCTCGATCCGGCCACGGCGCTACCCTTTGCCGTGGGGCTTGTCGCCCTCGGGGCGTGGCTCTACGCCTATTATCGTGCCCTCTGGCATGCGGTAGGCGAGGCGGGGCGCGCCCACGGCCTGATGGTGCCGGTGGCCAACATCATGGCCTACCTGCTCGGCGCCCTGGCGCTGGCGGCGCCGCCCTGGGTGGCCGTCACCTATGCGGTGGCGGCGGTGCTGCTCTTCGGTGCGCGGGACCGACTCCATCAACTGGCGGCCAGGTTGCCGACAGCAGAGGTGCTGACGGTCGGCAAGTTTTTGTTGCTGGCCGGTGTCATCCTGCCGCTGCTCCCCAAACATCCGGTCACCGACCTGACCCCCATCACCCCCTATGAGGTCTGGCTCGCCTTGGTCGCCGTGTCCAGCCTGGCTTACCTGAGTTATCTGGCGCAGCGCTACCTGCCCATGCGCGGCGGTCTGGCGGTGGCGGGGGCCCTGGGGGGCCTGTACTCCTCCACGGCCACCACCGTAGCCCTGGCGCGGCGCGGCCGCATCTCGCCCGAGAATGCCCACGCGGCGCGCCTGGGTATCGTCCTCGCCACGGCGGTCACCTATCCGCGCCTCGACATCATCATTGCCCTATTCAACCCCCTCCTGGCCTGGCGGCTCTTGCCCTGGCTGCTGGCCCTGGGCGGTGCAGCGGCCGTTTACGGGGGCTGGCTGTATCTGCGCATGCGCCGTGACCTGGGAGTGCATGACGGCAGCGGCGCCAGCAATCCTCTGGAACTGGGTACGGCGATGCTCTTTGCCACTCTTTTCGTGACCGTTTCGCTCCTGGTGCACTGGGTGGGCAGCGTTTATGGTGGTCAGGGCGTCCTCGGCATGGCAGTGGCGGTCGGCGTGACCGATATCAATCCATTCATCCTGAGTCTGGCCCAGGGCGGTGTCCATCTCCCGCAAAGCGTGCTCATGACTGCAGTATTGCTGGCCATTGCCAGTAACAATATCATGAATGGCATTTATGGCATTGCCTTGGGGGGGCGGCAGATCCTTGGCGCCACGGTGGGACTCTTTTTGCTGGCCGGTCTCGGTTTTGGGACGGCGCTCAGCTTGTAGGGGTGGTCATGAGCAAAGAAATACAGGACAGAATCTGTGTGGCCATCACCGGCGCTTCGGGGGCCGTGTATGGACTGCGTCTGGTGGAGGTACTCCTCACCGCCGGGGTGCAGGTCTATCTGCTCCTCTCCGACGCGGCGCGGGTGGTATGCCGCGAAGAGATGGGCCTGGAGCTGCCGGTGGCCACCGAAGCCGTGGGAGGATTCCTGGCCGCCCGCTATGGGGTGGAGCGGGGACTCCTCTCGGTCTATGCCAATGACGACTGGTTCGCGCCGGTGGCCTCGGGCTCCAATGCGGCCCGGGCCATGGTGGTCTGCCCTTGCTCCGGCGGCGCCCTGGCGGCCATCGCCCACGGCATGTCCGACAACCTCATCGAACGGGCGGCGGATGTGATGCTCAAGGAGCATCGCCTGCTGGTCCTCGTCCCCCGGGAGAGCCCCGTTTCCGTCATCCATCTGGAAAACATGCTCCGGCTCGCGCAGTTGGGGGTGCGCATCCTTCCCGCCAGCCCGGGTTTCTATCAGCATCCCCAGGGGGTCGACGATCTGGTCGATTTCATCGTCGCCCGCATCCTCGACCAGCTCGGTCTGCCGAATCAACTGGGGCCACGCTGGGGGCAATAGGACGCCTTTCGTCCAGCCGTCGGCAAGCTACTCCGTAGGGGTGCGTTCCTCCGCCAGGGAGGTCAGCAGGCGCTCGCCGCGTTCCCCGTGGAAAAAGGCCTGAATATAAGGGTGATCCACCCAGGCCACTTCCCGCAAAGGTCCGACCGTCAATACTTTGCCGTCGGCCAATACCGCCACCCGGTCGGCCGTAGCCGCCAGACTATCCAGGTCATGACTGACCATGACCACGCTAAAGCCGATATCCTGATGCAGGTTCCGGAGCAGAGCGTCGAAATCGGCGGCGGCGATGGGGTCCAGGCCCGAGGTGGGCTCATCGAGAAAGAGGATCTCCGCCTCCAGGGCCAGGGCCCGCGCCAAGGCTACCCGCTTGATCATCCCCCCCGAGAGTTCCGCCGGCAGCTTCCAGGCATCCTCGGGTTTCAGCCCCACCATCTGCAGCTTCAGGGCCACCAGATCGCCAATCTCGGCAGCGGCCAGATGACCCCATTCCCGCAGGGGGAAGGCGATGTTCTCAAAGACCGTCAGGGCGCTGAACAGGGCCCCTTGCTGAAAGAGCACCCCCCAGCGCCGGCGCAGGGTGATACCCGCGTTGTGATCGAGGGTGTGGAGATCCAGGTCGAGGATGCGGATCGTCCCCTCGGCAATGGGCACGAGGCCCATCATGGCCCGCAGCAGCGTGGTCTTGCCGCTGCCGCTGCCGCCGACGATGGCCAGCACCTCGCCGGTATGGACGCGAAGATCCAGGTGCCGCTGCACCCACTGAGAGCCGAAGCGCGTCCCCAGGTCACGGATCACGATGGCATCGTCGGCCTTCATTGGACGCTGCCCCCGGTATTGGCAAAGATCATGGCGAGAACGGCGTCGATGATGATGACCAGGGTGATGGCCAGGACCACCGAATTGGTGGTTTCGCGGCTCAGGCTCTCGGTATTGGCCTGGACCTTGAGACCGTAAAAGCCCGCCACCCAGGCCACCAGCACGCCGAAGATGGCCCCCTTTGCCAGTCCCAGCCAGAGATTGAAGCTCGGGACCACCG
>JAJYQY010000015.1:0-3695 GCA_021794385.1 Pseudomonadota bacterium
GTAGCATCGCCAGGCTGTACACCCCAAGGCCGCATTCCAACAGCATGAAACCCATCTGGGCGGTGGTAGTCCAGGCCAAAAACACCTTGATACTGGTTTGGGTCGGCATGACCAGCCCGGCGGCAGCAATGGTGACCAGTCCGATGATGGCCAGGACGTCGGAGGCGGTGATGGCCTGGGACATGATCGGGCTCATGCGAATGACCAGGAAAGCTCCGCCATTGACAATACCCGCATGCAACAGGGCCGACACCGGGGTAGGGGCTTCCATTACCTGGATCAACCAGCCTTGGGTGGGAAACTGGGCAGATTGAAGGGCTGCGGCCAATACGATGAGTCCGCTGGCCCATTGGAGCGTGACCGGGAGCGGCCCGGTCATTGCCGCCATGGCATGAAGAACTGTCTCAAAGTCCATCGTGTGCAGGGTAGAGCCGATGAGCAATACGGCTATCAGCAGGCTAATCTCGCCAATCCGGCTGACAATGAATTTTTTACGCGCCGCGAGTACGGCACCCGCCCGCTCCGGATAGAACATCAGGAGGTGATGCAAGCAAACGCTGGTAGCAATCCATGCCAATACAAACATCAGCATATTGCCGGAAACGATCAATGTCAGGATGGAGGCAAGCGTGAAATTGAGCCAGGTATAAAAGCGCCCTTGATGTTTTTCGCCCTGGAGATAGTTGCGCGCGTAGCGGGAAACCACGAATCCGACGAAGGAAACCAGAGCGAGCATCACCAGTGTTACGACATTGATATAGATGCTCAGGGCCAACGCCCCTACGTCCCCGGGCAAGGCAAAGGAGAATGGGGTTACCGTTAGGGCCTTTCCGCCGACCGCATACAGCAGTGCGGCAAGGGCCGCGCAGAGGAAAGCCAACCCTGCGGCGCCGTTACTCAGGCGTGCCATCAGTCGGGCATGTTCGCCGGGCAGAACGCTCCCGAAAAGCCCCATCGCCCAAAGTAGTAACGGCACCCCAGAGATGAGCATGAGGATGATGAAATTCAGGTTTGATGGCATGACAATCTCCCAAGAAGGCACTGATAACGGGGCCGCTATGGCAGCCCCGTAGTCATTTTGTTAGTCACGTAGGTCCCAGTGGGGTCCGGAATGACCGGCATTGACCCATTCCAAATAACGGCGCGCTTCATTTATACTGAGATAAGATGGCTCTTGGCTGTGGTGATAACGTACACAGACATAATGCCCGGCCGCTCGGGCGTGGGCGCCGTTGAATCCATTGTGGGACTGCGCCACCTTTGACAAACTGGCATCGATGGCCTGTGCAAGCTCGAAAACCGCTAGCTTCGAACCGTCTTCTGGTTTTTCCAAGTGTCTGAAAATAGACATAAAAACCTCCATTTTGGCCCATTCAAGACCGGATCGTCCGGAACGCTCGGCGCGCATGTCACGGACGCTCATCGCTCGCCCCCCATATGGCATGATTGAGATCCTCGCCATTGGGTCCGTCGGCGCGCACATGGGGGCGATGACTGAACTGCATTGTGAGGAAAGCTCATATTTAATAAAAGTTAAATGTATTTATTGTTACATTTTACTAATGTTTAATACAAAGGGATGCCCGTTCGCCACGCAACACCTTGTACCAGCCCAAGAACTCCGCCCGCGCCGCGCTTCGGCGCGCTGCCTGATAGGGACAATGGTCAACGGAGGTGGTCACACGGGCAGCGGCGCGTTCGTGCAGGGGAAGCTCGACTGCCGGGAGTGCATGCTGTGGCTCGCGGAATTTGCTCCCGTCCGCCCCCTGCCGTACTGAACGGGACCGTGCAGGTGCGCATCGCATTTTCGCTCGGTGTCATTGCAAGACATTGCGAGGAGAGGCCCTGATAACCCTCCTCAGCGAACCCTTTGCGACGCCGACCGGATCGGCTTCCAGGGGTGGGCAGCCGGAAACTGTGCAGTCCCGCTACGAGCTTTGGGGTGACTTGGCTGATGGCCTGGAGGCATTGATCTGGCGGACGGGCGAGGCAGCAGCGTTGCACGGCATCGCGTATTCCAGCTTTTGGGCCGTCTGCTGCGGTAGTGTGCTGAACTGCTGGTCCACCTGCAGGGACAGGAGGCGCGTCTGGCTGACAGCTTGCCGCTAGTTTTTACCGAGGGACTTCTTGATTTCGCGCTTGCCGACGGCGGCGCGCAGATTCCGGGACGACGATGCGGAAAAGGAATCCGTGGGGGGTCTTGTAACAGTTGCTGGGCAGGGCGGGTATCGCCTTTTCCTCGTCCCGCCCGCTCCGCTTTCTACCGGCTTTTTGTACCACTAAGTCCCCTGAATGCATTGACACTATTAACATTCAGTGTCTTAGCACAAATTGGCGGAGAGGGTGGGATTCGCTCACCAACTCTAATAACCATTTATATTTCAATAAGCTGCGCAAGACGCCCTTGACCAGATAGTGACAATTGCTAGTTACATCACTGTTCACTCAACGCTGACAAAGGTAGCAGATCCCCAGGTCCACGCCAAGTGCCAACCCACGCGGTGTCGCCACGGCTCATAATGTAAACTACACTGTAGTGGGTAGGCTGATTTACTTGAGGAGGATGGGCCATGAAGCATCTCCTGGCAGTGTTGTGTGGCTGTTTACCTGCTTTGGCTTTGGCTAACACCAGCGTTTCGAGTCCTCAATCCCTCTGGAAGGAAATCCAGGGGCTGCAGAAAACGCACGCCATCATGCCGGAAAGCACCCCTTACCAGGTGGGATCCAGAACGGTAGATCCCTATACGACAGATCTTGCCAATACGGCGGCCAAGGACAGCGTCCAAAAAGCCGGAGGCATTCTCAAGGTAACCCGCTACCGGGAGGGTAGCCTGGTAGTTAAGGAGAATTACAACCGCCACAAGCAATTGGTCGGAGTAACGGCCATGCTCAAGGTGGAAAATTTCGATTCCGTCGACCGGAACTGGGTTATGGCCGCCTATGATCCCACAGGCAAAGTACTGGCTTTTGGCAAGGTAGGATCCTGCATTGCCTGTCATGTGATCGTGCGCAAACAGGATATGGTCTTTGCGCCACCTCCGCAGCAGTTGTTACCCATCACCACCTGGAAAGGATTTTTCCCCAAACAGGCCATGAATCCTCGGTATGTGGCCCTGATCACGCAATACCCCCACAACGTCGTGCCGTGATTCCCTTATGGAAAGTTGCGCAACTATGCCATCAGGAGAACAAAATCATGAGAAAATTCATAATCGCTTATATATTCATCGTACTTTCTAGTCTATTCCTGGTCACGGAAGCGTCAGCCGCGCAGTTGAATGACCGTCAGGCGCTCCTCGGACTGCATCAGGCCAAGGCTATTTTCCTGGTTAATGTGCGTAATCCCATGGCAGTGGAGCACCTGATGAAGGTGATTGGGCTCACCAGACGGCAATTCTTGTCGCAAAAAGTCACCCCCATTTCATAGTGGTATTTGTCGGCCCAGATGTGGCATTCCTGACCAGGAACCGTCGTGGTATCCCGTACACTGACGAAAGAGCTGTGGCAAATATTCAAAAGGAAATCGTGAAATTGCCCGGCAAAGGAATGCAGTTTCAGGCCTACGGTGTCGCATTGCATGGTATGGATGTCCAACCAGCGAACGTCATCCCCCAAGTCACTCCGGTGGGTAACGGCTTCATCTCTGTCATCGCTTATCAAGAGAACGGGTATGCGCTAGGGAGCCTCTGATTTAG
>JAJYQY010000015.1:3795-21830 GCA_021794385.1 Pseudomonadota bacterium
TCGCATTGCATGGTATGGATGTCCAACCAGCGAACGTCATCCCCCAAGTCACTCCGGTGGGTAACGGCTTCATCTCTGTCATCGCTTATCAAGAGAACGGGTATGCGCTAGGGAGCCTCTGATTTAGCCCCCTGATATAATGGGCTGACAGACCAGCGAGGAGGCTTGGAATATGTCCGGACAGATGACCTTTGCGGAAGAGCAGGCCCTTTCCAGGCGGCGTAAGCTGGCCAAACGGGAACGCTTCCTGAACGAGATGGATGCTGTCGTGCCCTGGGCGCGGTTGGTGGCGTTGATTGAGCCCCACTATCCTCATGGGGGCAGTGGGCGCAAGCCGATGCCCCTGGAGCGGATGCTGCGCATCCACTTCCTGCAGCAGTGGTACGCCTATTCCGATCCCAGCCTCGAAGAGGCCCTCTACGAAATCCCACTGCTGCGCCACTTTGTGGGGATTGATCTGGGTCAGGACCTCATCCCCGATGAGACGACGATCCTCAAGTTCCGCCGGCTGCTGGAGCGGCATGGTCTGTCCGAAGCGATCTTTGCCGAGGCGCAAGCTGTGCTGCGGGAAGCGGGTCTGCTGCTGCAGGAAGGACGGATGGTGGACGCCACTCTGATCCATGCCCAGAGTTCCACCAAGAACCGGGACCAAAAGCGGGATCCCGAGATGAGTTCCACCAAGAAGGGAAATCAGTGGTATTTTGGGATGAAGGCGCACGTAGCCACCGATCTGCAGGGCATCGCCCAGGCCGTGGACTATACGGCGGCGAAGGTGCCGGACCATCAGGTGCTGGATGCCCTTCTGACGGGCGACGAAGAGGTCCTCCTCGCCGACCGGGGCTACGACCATCCCCAGGTGCATGCCCGCCTGGCCGCGCAAGGCACTCAGGACGCGGTGGCACGGCGTCGTTATCCCGGATAAAAGACCGGTTTGCCGGCCCTGAAGCGCTACAACCGTATCGTGGCTCGGATAGCTCCCTGGGGGAGCACGCTTTTCGAGTGTTGAAATGCCAGTTTGGCTACCGCAAAACCAGGTATCGGGGATTGGCCAAGAACGGGGCGCAGATCACCACGCTCTTTGCCTTGGCGAACCTGTACATGATGCGGCGGCATTTGCTGGCCGGGTGAGGAGCGGTGTCTCTGGATTCCCGGGAAATCGCTAAACCGGACCGTTTCCGGGTGAAAACCGCGGAACCAAGCGTGCCATAAGCCGTTTGTGCCTTGTAACGAGTCATTATCTTGGCTAGGTCAGAGGTTCCTTAGCCATCGTCATCTTCTTCAGCAATGGACTGGCCCGAAACGCCACCACTCGCCTGGCCTTGATCTCAACCGGCTTCCCGTTTTTCGGATTCCGCCCAGGCCGCGCCCGCTTGTCCCGCGGGGTGAAGTTCCCGAAGCCGGACAGATTCACGTCCTCGCCGGCCGCCAGCGTCAAGCGGATTGTATCAAAGAGTGTATCGACCAGCGCCGCGCATTCTCTGGCAGTCAGGGCCATGGTGTCTGACAGGTAATGGGTTAACTTCAGTTTCGTGATGGTCATATCAAACAGCCAGGCGGTGGACGGCAACAGCGACATCATGAGGAAGCGTTATGGGGAGGAAGAGGGACGCTGGGAACAGGTAATCCTCGCCAGATTCATCGATGACGCGAATCATGCCCAACTTTTGCGCCTCCGGGTCTGGTATCCCCTCATAAACTTTACGGGGTTCGAGGGAAACCTCATAGTCGGCATTGGATACGCAGAGCCAGAATGCCGGATCATTCGTCATGGAGGGGATGCTTGATCTTGTATTCAACTTTTCCGACGCCGTGCGCTTCATACCAATGAACCTCCGCGTAGATGATTTCACCACCAGGGAGCCGCACGTGAGCGAGTCCCTTTTTCTTTTCCAGCGACCGTCACCGTGGACCTTTCTAAGTCTAAGCAGTTCACGAATGTCCGACGATATCCTCTGACTTCATCGGTCACCCCGTCCGCTTCGCCAGATCCTCAGCCCTCAAATAAGTATAGCGTTTCAGCATCTGGAGTGTCTTGTGCCCGGTGATGGCCGAGACTTCCATAGGGTTGAAGCCTTTCTCGAATAGGCGGCTGGTGGCCTTCTTGCGGGTTCTGAAGGTCTGGCACTGAGGCGGGAAGCCGCGCTTTCGGACGGACGCTTTCCAGCCGATGTGCTCCCCTTCCCGGTCGTAGCTTGGTGTAATCGACGCCATTGCTCACCTCCACGGACAGCCAAATCTGGCCTTAGTGTGCTGCAAATTCAATATGGCGAAGAAAAGGGGCTAGGCCGAAAAGCCTAACCCATTGTATTCATTGGCGGAGAGGGTGGGATTCGAACCCACGTGGCGTTGCCGCCCATCCGATTTCGAGTCGGCGCCGTTATGGCCACTTCGGTACCTCTCCGGGAGTGCATAAGGTAATCTTTCACCGGCCTGCCGGCAAGGGCCGGATAGGTCTTGGTGCAGGGGGAACTGCGGGCCGTTGGGGTGACCGGCAAAGATCACTACCCCGGCAGCATTTCATGAAGCCGCGCCAAGGGCCTAAAGCCGCGCCCCGTCATTACGATCGCGCGCACCCAGGAACTGCCTTTTGAGGACATGCTCGCGCTTCAAACCTAACCATAGCGCCACGGGGCTGGCGACAAATATGGACGAGTAAGTGCCGACGACCACGCCAATCACCAGGGCAGTCGCAAAGCCGTGGATGACCGGCCCGCCGAAGAGGAACAGGGCCAGAGCCACCATGAAGGTGATAAAGCTGGTAATCACCGTTCGCGACAGGGTCTCGTTGATGGCGATATTGAAGACCTGCATCACGTTGGCGTTGCGCTCCGCGCGCAGGTCTTCGCGCATGCGGTCGAAGACCACCACGGTGTCATTGAGGGAGTAGCCCATGATCACCAGGAGGGCGGCGATGACGGTCAGGGAAAACTCCATGTGTGTGGCGGCGAAAAAGCCCACGACGAGGATGGGATCATGGAGCATGGCCACGACGCCGCCCACGGCGAAGCGCCACTCAAAGCGCAACCCCACATAAATGAGGATGCCCACCGTCACCAGCAGGAGGGCCATCATCCCCTTGTTGCGCAATTCTTTACCCACTTCGGGTCCGACATACTCGGTGCGCCGTAACTGCACGCCGGGATAATCGGCGCTGGCCTGCTGGAAGACGCTGAGGATCTTCTGGCCCACGGCACTGGTCTCTCCCGGCACCGTGCGCAAGCGAATCAGGAGGTCCCGGTCACTGCCAAAGGTCTGGACGACGGCATCGGAGAACCCGGCCTGCGCCAGGGTATTGCGCACATTGCCCAGGGCCGGCGTTTTGCTGAACGCCAGCTCCACCAGGGTGCCACCGGTAAAGTCGATACTGTAATTGAGGCCACGCACGAAAAAAACGGCGATGGAGGCGAGGATCAAGAGGCCGGACACGCCCATGAAGATCCAGCGGCGCGACATGAAATCTACATGGGTACGACGTTTAAAGAGTTCCATGGCTTCCTCAGAGGTACAGTTTCCGGACGCGCCGCTTGCCCAGCAAGAGCTCGATGATACCGTGGCTCATCATGGTGGCGGTAAACATGGAGGTGAGCACGCCGATGGTCAGGACCAGGGCAAAACCCTTGATGGCGCCGGTGCCAAACTGAAAGAGCACCAGGGCGGCGATGAGCACCGTGACGTTGGAGTCGACGATGGTGGCAAAGGCCTTCTTGAAGCCGGCATCAATGGCCGCCCGGGGGCTCATGCCCAGGCGCAACTCTTCCCGGATCCGTTCAAAGACCAGCACGTTGGCGTCCACCGCCAGACCAATCTTGAGCACGATGCCGGCGATACCCGGCAGGGTCAGGGTGCCGCCCATGATGGATAAAACTGCCAGGATCGCCAGGATGTTCACGAAAATGGCGAGGTCGGCGATGAGGCCGAAGGCCCGGTAATAGAAGGTCATGAACAGGACCACAAAGGCCATGCCGAAGATCACCGCCATCACCCCGTCGTGGATGGAGTCCTGACCCAGGGTGGGGCCCACCGTACGCTCTTCGGAAACGTTGACCGGCGCCGGCAAGGCCCCGGCGCGCAGTTCGATGGCGACGTTGCTGGCCTCCTTGAGGTTGGCAAAACCATCAATCTGGGCACGACCGCCGGTGATGGCCTCGCGGATCACCGGCGCAGTGACCACTTTGTTATCCAGGAGGATGGCCATGCGCTGGCCCACATGCTGACTGGTGAGTTCGCCGAAGATGCGCGTCCCCTCACTGTCGAAGCTCACATCCACCACCGACTGACCGGTATTGTTGTCGATGCCGCCGCTGGCGTTGCTCAGATAACGGCCCGTCAGCACCGTCTGCTTTCCCAGGAGATACGGCGTGCCATTGCTTCCGTAGTAAATCGCATCTCCCGGCGGCACATCCCCTTTCAGGGCTGCTGCCAGGTTATGCTGCTCGTCCACCATCTTGAACTCCAACTGGGCGGTGGAGCCGATAATGGATTTGGCCCGCTGGGTATCCTGCACGCCGGGCAGTTGTACGGCAATGTGCTCCTCTCCCTGGCGTTGAATGACGGGCTCCGACACGCCCAATTGATCGATCCGATTGCGAATGACCACAATGGCCTGCTGCAGGGCTTCGTCGGTCATGCGCGTGATGGCTTCGGGTTGCAGGCTCACGTCCAGGACGGCGCCATGATCCATCTTTACCGCCAGGTCGGGAAAATGCCCGGCAATGGCCGCCTGGGCCTGGGTGGCCACGCCGGCATTCTCCATTTCCACCGCCAGGGTTTGGGGTCCGGTCTGGTTGATGGCCAGGTACTGGAGGTTCTCATGGCGCAGGAAGGTCCGCAGATCATTGCTGTCGCGTTCCACGGCGTGCTTGATCACCGCCCCGGTATCGACGCGCAAGAGCAGATAAACGCCACCGCGCAAGTCCAGACCCAGATTGACGGGTTTGCCGCCAATGGCAGCCAACCAGTCGGGCTGCGCCGGGATCTGCGACAGGATCACCTGCGCATTGGCGGGCAGCTTGCCCTGCAGCAGAATTTCGGCCTGACCCTGGGCATTTTCATTGGGAAAGAAAAAAGTGCTGCCCTGCGCATCGCTCTTGACCCGTGTCACGCTGATCCCGGCGCTCTGCAGCCATTGCTCCATGGTCGCAACGGGCGGCAGGATGGTGCCGACCGGCGCCCGCACCTGCACTGCCGCGTGCCAGCCATAGAGATTGGGCAGCGCATAAAGCAGGGATGGCAGTACAACAGCCAAGATGATGAAATACTTCCAGAACGGATAGCGGGTCATGACAAGCCTTTAGAGTTTTTTGATAGTCCCCTTGGGGAGCAGCAGGGTAACGGCCGCTTTCTGGATCTTGACCACCACCCCTTCCGCCACTTCCAGGTGCAGGTATTCATCCCCAACCTGCATGACCCGGCCCAAAAGGCCACCCTGGGTCACCACTTCATCACCCTTGGCGACGGAGGCGATGAGCTGCCGCTGCTCCTTGGCCTTTTTCATCTGGGGGCGAATCAACAGGAAGTAAAAAATGGCAAAGATGACAAGCAGCGGGACAAACTGCAGAAAGACGGATTCCGGGCCGGCCGCGCCCGCAGGTCCGCCGGCAGCAAAGGCGCTGGTAATGGGCGAGAGATTCATGAACGCTCCTGGATTCGGCAGAGGGCCGCCATTGTAGCCGCTAGGCGTCGGCGAGGGAACCGCTGGCCGATATACGGGCATCGGCACCGTAGCGGCGATGAAAATCCGCAACGAAGGCATCCAGGCGGCGGGTGCTGATGGCCTCGCGCAAGCCCGCCATTAATTCCTGGTAATAGTGGAGATTGTGCAGGGTATTGAGGCGGGCACCAAGGATCTCATGACTGCGCTGCAGATGGCGCAGATAGGCGCGGCTATAGTTGCGGCAGGTGTAACAGGCGCAGTCCGGATCCGCCGGCAAAGGGTCTTTTTCGTAGCGGGCATTGCGCAGCTTGAGGATGCCGTTGCGGGTATACAGCCAGCCATTACGGGCATTGCGCGTCGGCAGGACGCAATCGAACATATCCACCCCCCGTTGCACCGCCGCCACGATATCCTCGGGAGTACCCACCCCCATCAGATAGCGGGGCCGGTCCCGGGGCATCTGCGGCAGGAGATCATCCAGCACCTGCAGCATTTCCACCTTGCCCTCCCCCACCGACAGGCCACCAATGGCGTAGCCAGGGAAGTCGAGCTTGACCAGGCCCGCCAGGGAGCGCTGGCGCAAGTCGGCATACATGCCCCCCTGCACGATGCCAAAAAGTTGCCCGGGTCCGGCATAGGCGGCCTGGGAGCGGGCGGCCCAGCGCAGGGACAATTCCATGCTGGCCCGCGCCTCCTCCCGGGTGGCCGGATGCGGTGTGCACTCGTCAAAAACCATGGCGATGTCCGATCCCAGTGCCCCCTGAATGGCCATGGACTCTTCCGGACCGAGGAAAACCGTGCGCCCGTCACTGGGCGCACGGAAGCGCACCCCCGCCTCGCTCAGGCGCCGCAGCGACCCGAGGCTAAAGACCTGGAAACCCCCGGAATCGGTGAGGATGGGACCATCCCAGTGCATCATCCGGTGCAAACCACCCAGGGCGCTGATGACCTCCAGGCCGGGGCGCAGGAAAAGATGAAACGTGTTACCCAGGATGATCTCCGCCCCCAGCGTTTTCAGCTCTTCCGGGGTCATGGCCTTGACGGTGCCATAGGTCCCCACGGGCATGAAGGCAGGGGTCTGGATCGTGCCTCTGGGCAGTTGCAGGACGCCGCGACGGGCCGGCCCCTGCTCCGCAAGGATCCGAAAGATGCTCATCGTGCCGCTGTACACGGATAAATCAACATGGCGTCTCCATAACTGAAAAAACGGTATCCGGCCGCCACCGCGTGACGATAACTGGCCAGCATCAGATCCCGACCGGCAAAGGCGCTCACCAGCATCAAGAGAGTGGATTCGGGCAGATGGAAATTGGTGAGCAGGAGATCAACGACATGAAAGCGTTGACCGGGATAGAGGAAGAGCCGCGTTTCCCCCGCAAAAGGCCGCAGGGCACCTGAAGTTGCGGCACTTTCCAGGGCCCGGCAGGCCGTGGTTCCCACCGCTACCACCCGGCCGCCGTGGGCCCTTGCGGCCGCAATGGCAGCCACCGTCGCCGCAGGTACCTCCATGCTTTCGGCGTGCATCTCGTGATCCTCCACCCGTTCGCTACGCATCGGCAAAAAGGTGCCCGCCCCCACGTGCAAGGTCACAAAGGCCGTGTCTACCCCCCGGTCGGCCAGCGCGGCCAACAGCGCGGCGTCAAAGTGCAAGCCCGCCGTGGGCGCCGCCACCGCACCCGGTTTTGCCGCGTACACGGTCTGATAACGCTCCGCATCATCCGCTGAGGGCGTTCTATGAATATACGGCGGGAGGGGCGTTGAACCCTGGGCTTCGAGAAGCGCCAACCAGGACCGCCCGGCGGGAATGCCGAGCCGCACGCGCATATCCACTTTTTCGTGGATGTGGATCTCCAGGCCGTCGCCCAGCAGCAAGGTGCCGCCTGGACGCAGGGGTTTGGAGGCGCGGGCCAGGAACCAGGCCTCGGCATCGCTGACGACCCGGTCCAGCAAGAGTTCTACGGCACCCCCGCTGGGCTTGCGCGCCTGTAGCCGGGCCGGGAGGACACGGGTGTCATTGAGCACCAGGAGATCGCCGGGACGCAGGATCTGCGGCAAGTCGCGCACCTGGCCATCGGTCCAGGTGCCATTGCCACCATCCACCTGCAGCAATCGGCCCCCACTGCGCTCTGCCAGCGGCGCCTGGGCAATCTGCTCAGGAGGTAATTCGTAATAAAAATCTTTACGTTGCACAAAAACCTGCTAGCTGAACCATTCTTCGCCCGTCCGCTGCGGATGCGGCAGCACCTGTACCAACTGGATGCGCGGCCCCTCGCGTTTGAGCACCAGCACATCAAAATCCGGAAAGACCACCCGTTCGCCCTCGTCCGGCAGGCGTTCCAGGCGGCGCATCAAGAGGCCGCCCACCGTATCTGCTTCATTTTCCTCGATGGGGAAATCCAGTGCCCGTTCCAGCGAGTAGACGGACAAACTTCCGGAGCCGATCAGGCTGCCATCGGCTCGGCGTTTCCAGTCAAACTTATGGTGACGGAATTCATCCTGAATTTCGCCCAGCAACGCCTCCAGGACGTGGTCCAGGGTAACAAATCCGGTGATGGTCCCCAAATCATCCACTACCAACGCAAAATGGGGATGGCCACTGCGAAAGTGCGCCAGCAGGTCCATGGCCGGGAGGTGCTTGGGCACCGCCGGCAAGGGCCGCAAAAGGCGGCGCAAGTCCAGCTCGGCGTTGGGGCTGGCAAAGGCCGCAAAGGCATCCTTTACGTGCAAAAGGCCCACCACATGCTGGCGATCGCCGGCACAGACCGGGTAACGGGTGAAGCGATGGCGCTCCATGACCTGGCGATTGGCCGCCGCCGAATCGTCCAGCAGCAGACACACCATCTCGGCCGCCGGACGCATGAGATCCCCCGCCGTCAATTCGGTGAATTCCAGCACCCGTTCCAGGATATCCCCGGTGCGTCGCCCCAGCGCCCCTTGGGCCTGACTCAAGGCAAGAATCATGCTGAGTTCGTCCCGGGTATGGGGCGTATCCTCTGCGGCACGGTAGCCGTTCAGGCGGAAGAGCCGCAGGACCAGGCTGGACGCCCCATTGAGCACCCGAATGGCCGGGTAAAAAAGCCAATAAAAAACATAAAGGGGCACCCCGGTCCACAGGGAAACCGACTCCACCTTGCGGATGGCCAGTGATTTGGGCACCAGCTCGCCGAGGACGATGTGGGCAAAAGAGATTACCGCAAAGGCGATGGCAAAAGATAGCCCCTCCTGCACTGCGCCATGCACGATACCCCACGCGGCAAAGGCCGGATGGAAAAGCCGCGCCACTACCGGCTCCCCCACCCAGCCCAGGGCCAGAGAGGCCAAGGTGATGCCGAGTTGGGTCGCGGAGAGGTAAACATCCAGATGGCGGCTCATGGTCAGAAGAATGCGGCCCCGCAGCCCAAAGTCCTGGGCCATGGTCCGCGCCCGCGTCCCGCGCAGGCGAACCAGGGCGAACTCCGCGGCCACAAAAAAGCCGTTCAGCAAAATGAGCAGGAGGGCTAGCAGCAGACCCAGGAGGTCATACACCATCATCACCCGCAAAAAGGGAGGGGAATAGCCTCAGCTCAACTGGAATTGACAAGGAGATGTTCCAGCTCAGCAAAACTCTGCACCACACCCGTCGACTGGATCGTGACACCCAACTGCCGACCAATCTGGCTGATGGAAAAAATTCCCCGGATCTGCGGCGGGTCGCCGGCCTCCATGACCAAGGCGTGCTGGCGGCCCGCCTCACGCAGGGTAAGTACCACATCCCCCACCGCAGAGCGCCCTACCTCAGCCAGATCCAGGACCTCGATCTGGCCCTCCGGCACCATGATTTCTCCCACTTTCACGGCATCACGCGGGATCCGGTTTGCGGCGGCGATCCGTACGGGTTTTTCGCCCATGATGTCACGGGCCGTAACCAGGCCGACCACAGCGGCATATTCCCCTAGCACCAGGAGCAAACGCACCCCGGCATGCATCATGCGCTGCATGGCCACGTCAATGGCGCTATCGGCCGGAATCGTCACGGCCGGCACCCGACGCAGGTCGGTCATCACCGAAAGAGCCGGGTCCGTAATCTCCACCCGCGCCGGCAGGTCGCTATCGAAGGGGCAAATCAGCGTGCCGGGCAGGAGCCGGGTGCGATGCAACGGACGGAATCTGGTCATGTCATTATCTCCGTTAAGTCAGTTTCTTCGATAAACAGCCCCGGCACCCATTGCGAACCTTTTCCCCCGGGTAAAAGAGGTCGCGCGAAGTGCCCCACGCCTTCAGCATAGCGCAAATCACGGCATATCCATGGCGGCAAAACCGCGCAGGAGATCATCACGCAGGTCGTCGATATGTTCCAGACCCACACTGATGCGTAACAGACCGTCCCCGATGCCCGCCATCGCCCGTGCCTCGGGGCTGACGCGGCTATGGGTGGTGCTGGCAGGATGGGTAATCGTGCTTTTCGTATCGCCCAGATTGGCGGTCAGGGACAGGAGACGCAGGCCGTTGACAAAGCGCCAAGCCGCCCGCTGCCCACCGCGCACGTCAAAGGAGAGGATGCCACCGGGCAAACGTTGCTGGGCCGCCGCCAGAATGCGCTGCGGATGACTCGCCAGACCCGGATAATACACCCGCGTCACCTCCGGCCGCGCCTCCAGCCACTCCGCCAGCGCCTGGGCATTCTGGCAGTGCCGTTCCATGCGCAGGCTGAGCGTCTCCAGGCCCTTGAGCTGAATCCAGGCGTTGAAGGGGCTCAAACTCGGACCCGCCGTCCGCACAAAATTGCGCGGCCCGGTGAGCAGCTCGGCACTGCCACAAATAGCCCCTCCCAGGGTACGCCCCTGACCATCCAGATATTTGGTCGCCGAATGCAGCACCAGATCCGCGCCCAGGGACAGAGGCTTTTGCAAGGCCGGGGTGCAAAAACAGTTGTCCACCACCAGCCAGGCGCCATGCCCGTGGGCGAGATCCGCCAGGGCGCGGATATCGCCAATCTCTGTCAGGGGATTGCTGGGCGTTTCCAGAAAGAGCAGGCGGGTGTTGGGACGCAGGGCCGCCGCCCAGGCCGTCGGATCGGCAAGGGCCACAAAACTGGTCTCCACGCCAAAGCGCCCCAGGACATTGCCCAGCAACTGCACCGTAGTACCAAAAATGGAACGGGAGGCGATGATATGGTCGCCTGCCTGCAGAAGACCCATGAAGGTGGTCAGGCAGGCCGCCATCCCCGATGCCGTGGCCAAGCCCGCCTCCGCACCTTCCAGCGCCGCCAGTCGCTCCTCAAAGGTGCGCACGGTGGGATTGGTAAAGCGTGCATAGATATTGCCGGGGCTGCGGCCGGCAAAGCGCGCTGCGGCTTCCTCTGCCGACTGGAAGACAAAACTGGAGGTAGGGAAAATCGGCTCGCTATGCTCCTGCTCTGCCGTGCGATGAATTCCGGCACGGATCGCCAGGGTTTCGGGCCGCAGGCCCTCTTGCCAATCATAAGCGCTCATCGCACCTCCTGCATGAGATAAAGTTGGCGAGGACCCTTCCCCTCGGGAGTCGGTAAGGGGTAGTCATCACTAAAGCACGCGTCGCAGTAGCCCTGCTGGCGTCCGCCTACGGCTTCATACAAGGCATCCAGACTAATATAGCCCAGGGTATCGGCACCGATCATCTTGCGCACCTCCTCGATACTATGCTGCGCAGCAATCAGTTGGGAGCGATCCGGCGTATCGATGCCGTAGTAACAAGGCCCGATGGTGGGCGGCGCACTCACCACAAAATGCACCTCACGGGCGCCGGCCGCCCGCACCAGATTCACGATCTTGGCGCTGGTGGTACCGCGCACGATGGAGTCGTCCACCAAGATCACCCGTTTACCACGCAGGATATGGGGCTGCGCGTTGAGTTTGACCTTGACGCCGAAATCACGGCCCCGCTGCGCCGGTTGGATAAAGGTACGTCCCACATAATGGTTGCGGATGAGCCCCAGTTCAAAAGGCAGTCCCGACTGTTCGGCATAGCCCAGGGCCGCGGCGACACCGGAATCCGGGACCGGCACCACCACATCGGCATCGCGGGGATGCAGTCTGGCCAGGGCATGGCCGATACGCTTGCGCGCCGAATAGACATGGATGCCATCGAGCACGCTATCGGGACGGGCAAAATAAATATACTCAAAAATACACATGCGCCGCGCTTCCGGGGTAAAGGGGCGGCGACTTTCGATACCCTCGGGGGAGATGACGATCAGCTCCCCCGGCTCGATATCCCGCACGAATTCGGCACCCATGAGATCCAGTGCACAGGTCTCCGAGGCCAGGACAAATCCACCCGACTCGATCAGCCGTCCCAGCACCAAAGGGCGGAAGCCCAGGGGATCGCGCACGCCAATGAGCCGTGTCTCCGTCAAACAGACCAGAGAATAAGCCCCCGAGACCTGCTGCAGCGCCGCCGCCAGACGCGATCCCGCATCATTGCCCGGCATCCGCGCCAGGAGGTGCACGATCACTTCCGTATCCATGTCGGTATGGAAAATGGCCCCCTCCCGCTCCAACTGGGTACGCAAGAGGTCGGCATTCACCAGATTGCCGTTATGGCCGATGGCAAAGGCGCCATGCCGATAATTGATGAAAACCGGCTGGGTATTGCGCAGGACCGAATCTCCGGCCGTAGAGTAACGCACGTGACCGATGGCCTGCTGACCCGGCAGCTTGGCAATCTCCCCCGGCCCAAAGACCTCCGCTACCCGTCCCATACCGCGCTGGGCGTAGAGTTTGCCATCTTGGGCGGAGACGATACCGGCAGATTCCTGGCCCCGATGCTGCAGGGCATAGAGGCCCAGATAGGCCAGGTTGGCGGCTTCGGGATGGCCAAAGACACCGATGACCCCGCACTCATCGTGAAAGTGGTCGTCGTCCAGCAGGGGGTTGAAAAGGGCTTCATTTTGCAAGGGAACTTGACTCCAGCAGGGCAACGGCGGGCCCTGTCACCGCATGGGAGACCAAAACGACCCCGGCCTGGGCCAGCCAGGACTGTCGCCACCAGGATGCCTGTGCCAGCGCCGAAGACTGCACGCCGAAGGCCAATACCGCAATCAACAGCACACCGCGCAAGACACCAAAAAACGCACCCAAAAGACGATCGGGGCCGCCCAGCCCCATCCCGTAAAAGATCTTGCGGGCGAGAAAGGCCAGCAGCGTACCAGCGATCACAAACCCGAGGAAGATGAGCAGGTCGGCCAGGGGTATCCGCAGCCACTGCGGAACCGCCGGCGGGAGATCGGGCGCAAGTCCGTGGGGACCGAAGCGCCAAGCCGCGTAAAGACCGAGCACCCAGGCCAGGAGCGATAGCACTTCGCGAATCATCCCCCGCAATAGCCCGAGCAGCGCCGAAACGACGACCACCCCCAACGCCATGCCATCGACCCAGAGCATAGGCACCTCCTAAGGCCAGTGCCGCGGGAAACCCGAGAGCTGGAGATCCTGCCGCAACCGGGCCGTAACCGCCAGTGCTGCGGCACGATCCGGAAGTGGCCCGATCCATACGTGTTGCAAGGCACTACCTGGCAATTCCGCCAGGCGCCCGCTAAACCCCCTGCTGCGCACTCGGTCCAGGAGTTGCCGGGCAGGCCGCGCCGCGCCAAAGGCGCCTACTTGCACATACCAGCCGACGGGAGGGGCTACCGACAGGACCCGTGGCGGCATGGCAGGATGCGCTGACCCCGCTGCGACCACTGCCGGATGTCTGGCCGGTGGTGAAGGCGGCGCTGAGGGATGGGTGATCGGGCTCGGCCGGCTTGCTGCACGGCCGGGTTGCTCCACCACTGCTGTCTTTGGCCCGGCTGGCACTGCCTTGGGGGAGGTGCCGGGTGCCGCTGCTTCCGCTCGCGGTGGAAGCGGCTCTGCCCGAACAGGGCTTGGGGGCGGCGGCGCAGAGGGGGTGGGCACCACGGCACCTGCCTGCCCATTCAGTGGCAAAATCAAGGTCGGCCCCGCGGCGCGCGGCGCCTCGGGCACCTGCTGATGACCGAGATAGAAGGCAACCCCGACACCCAGCAGCAACACCGGGAGCGCGAGCATTACCACCCCCCAGCGTCGCTGGCCGGTTGCGCCGCCATCCCCCGCCATTATCCCTCCTCCGCCAGCCACGCCGCCGGCAACTGGCTCACCGTGTGAAACGATCCAAAGACGAGCACGCAGTCCTCCTGACCCAGGCCCCGCCGGGCCTCCTCCACGGCCCCAGCCACTCCCGGATGCGCGGTGCTGGAACCGACACCCAGGACCCGGAGCACCTGCATCAGGTCCCCGGCCGTCGCAGCGCGCGTCGTATCGCTAATATTGACACAGTGCCAAGCATCTACCAAGGGCAGCAAAGGGGTCAGATTGCCGGACAAGTCCTTGTCTCTCAACATGCCTACCACGGCATGACAGCGGCCTCCCCCCTTCCGGGCGGACAGAAAGGCGCTGAGTTGGCGGATCGCCTGGGGGTTGTGCGCCACATCGGCGAGCAGGATCGGGCCCGCCAGGCCCCATGGCCGCAATTCCTGGCAACGACCCGGCAAGCGCAACTGTACTGTCCCCTGCGTCAAGGCTTGCACCGGCACCGGCAGACGGTTCTGCAGGAGCTGGACGCTCGCCCAGGCCACGGCGATGTTCGCCCACTGCCCTTCCCCGGAAAGGGGGGAAAGAGGTACGGGAAGGCGCATGCCCCATCCCTCCCAGACCCTTCCCCCGCCATCGCCATCCATACGAAAATCCTGCCCCAGGCGATATAAGGGTACATTCAGGGCGCGGGCCTGGGCCTCCACACTGGGACAGGGGTCCAGATCGCCATAAACGGCCGGCACCAGTGGGCGCAAGATCCCGGCCTTTTCCAGGCCAATGGCCGCGCGGCTGGCCCCCAGCCAGGCCTGATGATCGAGATCCACGGTAGTGATCACGCTGCAGTCCGGGGTAAAGGCATTGACGGCATCCAGGCGCCCGCCGAGGCCGACTTCGAGGATGGCGACATCCACCGCCGCCGCCGCGATCATGAGCACCGCCGCCAGGGTGGATATTTCAAAAAAGGTCAGCGGCGTAGCATCGCTGGCGTCTTTCACGCGCCCCAGGTGGGTCTGCCACAGATCCGCACTGGCGGGCCGCCCGGCAAGGCGCAAGCGTTCCTCGAATCGCCACAGATGCGGGCTGGTGTAGGCGGCGGTATGGTAGCCCGCGGCGGCGTAAATGGCCTCCAGGGTCGCCACGGTGGAGCCCTTGCCGTTGGTACCCGCCACGAGAATGGTGGGCATGGGCAAACGCGCGTCCAGGCCCAGGCGCGCCATCACCGCCTGCATCCGCTCCAGGCCCATGGCCATCCCTTCGGGAGGGCCAGCGAGGGCACTGACCCAGGCAGCAAGCGGATCCATACCCATGGCCGTGGCCTTCAGCCAGCGGTCTCGACACCGCTCAGGATGCCCAGCATCCCCGCAATCACCGGCCGCAACTGTCGACGGTCGACAATCTGGTCAATGGCCCCATGCTCCAGCAGGTATTCCGCGCGTTGAAAGCCCTCGGGCAATTTTTCGCGGATGGTTTGCTCAATGACGCGCGGGCCGGCAAAACCGATGAGGGACTGGGGTTCGGCAATGAGGATATCGCCGAGGGTGGCAAGGCTGGCGGAAACGCCGCCCATGGTGGGATCGGTAAGCACCGATATATAGGGAATGCCGGCCTTGGCGAGCCGCTCCACGGCCGCCGCCGTCTTGGCCATCTGCATCAGGGAAAACAGACCCTCCTGCATCCGTGCGCCACCGCTGGCGCTGAAGCATACCAGGGGACAGCGCTCCCCCAGGGCCGTCTCGGCTGCCCTGGCAAAGCGGGCGCCCACCACCGATCCCATGCTGCCGCCCATAAACTCGAAGGCAAAGGCCGCCGCCACCACCGGCCGGCCCTGCAGCAGTCCGCGCATCGCCACCAGCGCATCGTTTTCGCCGGTCTTGGTCTGGGCTTCGACCAGTCTTTCCTTGTAGCGCTTTTGATCCTTGAAGCGCAGGGGGTCGACAGGGATATATTGCGCAGCGATCTCCAGCCGGGGTCCGGCATCCAGGAAAAAATGCAGGCGCTGCCGGGCACTGATGCGCTGATGCCGACCGCAATGGGGGCAAACGTAGAGATTCTCTTCCAGTTCCGTACGATACAAAACGGCCTGACAGGTAGGACACTTGGACCACAAGCCCTCGGGGACCGTGCGTTTTCCCTCGGCGGTTTTTTCCGCCGGTGCCGTGGTTTTTTTGATTTTCGGTGGCAGAATACGATCAAACCAGCTCACGCGGATACTCCCTTGGATGCAGCAATCGTCTTGGCGAGGGGCGCCATGAAGGCCTGGGCCGCGGCGAGTACCTCGGCATCCGAGGTACAGCCACTCAAGCGCTCGACCAGCGCACTACCCACCACCACAGCATCGGCCCCGGGCGCCACCAGCGCTACTGTCTCCGCGTCGCGAATGCCAAAACCAATGGCCACCGGCATGGCCAAGCTCCGGCGCAGGGTGGCCACCCGAGCCAACACTTCTTGCCAGTCGGCCTGCGCCGCCCCGGTAATCCCCCGCAAGGAGACATAATAGACAAAACCGCTGCCAATGGCCTTGACCGCCGCCACCCGTTCCGCACCGCTGGTGGGCGCGAGGAGGAAAATGGGGTCGATCTGATGATTTTTGAGCAGGTCTGCATAATCGGCGCCCTCTTCCGGCGGCAGATCCACGAGGATCACCCCATCCACCCCGGCGTCCTTGGCGGCCAGCGCAAAGGACTCCGCCCCCATGGCCTCCACCGGATTCAGATAACCCATGAGAATGATGGGAGTATGCTGATTGTGCAGGCGAAACTCGCGCACCCACTCCAGGGCCATCCGCATTTTGACGCCGCGTGCCAGGGCGCGCTCACTGGCGCGCTGGATGATGGGGCCATCGGCCATGGGGTCGGAAAAAGGCACCCCCAGCTCGATGGCATCGGCGCCCGCCGCCACCAGGGCATGCAACAGCGGCACCATCACCGACAAGGAGGGATCACCCGCCGTCACGAAGGGGATGAGCGCTGCCCGCCCCTGCTTTCCCAAGTCGGCAAAAAGACCGGTCAGACGACTCATAGAGAGATCCCCTCGCGTGCCGCCACGGTATGAATATCCTTGTCGCCACGCCCGGACAGGTTGACCACGATGGTCTGCTCGGGACGCATGGTCGGCGCCACCTGAAAGGCATAGGCCAGGGCATGGGCCGATTCCAGGGCCGGGATGATCCCCTCGGTCCGGCTCAGGCGATGAAAGGCCGCCAAGGCCTCCGCATCGGTGGCAGCGACATATTCGGCCCGACCGATATCCTTGAGGTAGGCATGCTCCGGCCCGACCCCCGGATAATCCAACCCGGCGGAAATGGAGTGGGTAGCGAGAATCTGGCCGTCTTCGTCTTCCATGAGATAGGTACGGTTACCGTGGAGCACCCCTGGCCGCCCCGCCGAGAGGGGCGCTGCATGCTGGCCGCTGGCCAAGCCCAGACCGCCGGCCTCGACGCCGATCAGGCGCACCCCCTCATCTTCGATAAAGGGATAAAAGAGGCCCATGGCATTGCTGCCGCCGCCCACACAGGCAATGCAGCAGTCGGGCAAACGGCCGGTCAGTTCCAAACACTGCGCCCGCGCCTCCTCGCCAATGACCTTATGAAAATCACGGACCATGACGGGATACGGATGGGGGCCGGCCACCGTGCCGATCACGTAAAAGGTATCTTCCACATTGGTCACCCAGTCACGCAGGGCCTCATTCAGGGCATCCTTCAGGGTGCGCGTCCCGCTGCTCACCGCCTCCACCCGTGCGCCCAGCAGTTTCATGCGGAACACATTGATCGACTGGCGCTGGATGTCCTCTTCCCCCATGTAGACCACGCATTCCATGCCGTTGCGCGTGGCGACCGTGGCCGTGGCCACGCCGTGCTGGCCGGCACCTGTTTCGGCAATGATTCGCCGTTTACCCATGCGTCGGGCCAGGAGCACCTGGCCGACGGCATTGTTGATCTTGTGGGCACCGGTGTGGTTGAGGTCTTCACGCTTGAGATAGATCTGCGCGCCCCCCAATTCCCGGGAAATACGCTCGGCATGGAAGAGCGGATTGGGCCGACCGACGAACTGCTTGAGCTCGCTGTGCAGCTCCGCAAGAAATTCCGGATCCTTCTGGGCCAGCGCATAGGCCTGTTCCAGTTCCTCCAGGGCCGTGACCAGGGTTTCTGCCACGAAACGCCCACCGTAAGGCCCAAAGTGCCCCAACCTGTCTGGTAAGGTATAAGCCGCCATCACCCCTCCGCTCTTCGATCCGCGGCACGTGCACGCGCCACAAAGTCCCGCATTTTGCCATGATCCTTGCGCCCCGGCGATGCCTCGACGCCACTGCTCACG
>JAJYQY010000022.1 GCA_021794385.1 Pseudomonadota bacterium
TGGACGGTTTTGAGGATTTCAACCAGCGGGTGCACCGGCCGCGAGGCTTTCACCTGCACCTGCCGCCGCGTTCGCGGATTTGGCCGACGGCTACCGGCAAGGCGAATTTCCTTGCCCATGATCTGGGCGCCTTGCAGGCCGAGCGTTTCGTGGCGCAGACGGAGAAACGGGTTTTTACGCTGATGAGTATCCGCAGCCACGACCAGTACAATACGACGATTTATGGTTTTGACGACCGTTACCGGGGTGTTTCCGGTATTCGCAAGGTCTGTTTCATGAATGCTGCAGATATGCAGAATATGGGTTTCCAGGCCGGCGATCAGGTCAATATCACCTCGCACTGGACCGACGGCGAACGGCAGGCCGAGGGCTTTATGCTGGTGGCCTACGACATCCCGCAAGGTTGTTTGGCCGGCTATTATCCCGAGCTGAACGTGCTGGTGCCGTTGTCCAGCCATGACGATCGTGCCCACACGCCAACTTCCAAGTCCATCGCTGTGACCCTGGCCGCGGCGTAACCCGATGGATAAAGCAGATATGAATGAGCCAGGCCCGGCAATGGACACGCAGATTGACGATCTGGTCATTGCCCTGCTGCAGCAACTCTGCGCCGAAGAGCCCCTATCCCTGGCCAGGGCCAACAAGGCCCTGGGTATCCGGCGCAGTCAGATGGACCGGCTGCTGCTGCTCCTGGGGCACTCGGAGATGCTGGGTGGTCTGGACTATATCTACCAGGAGGAGCAGGGAGGGCGTCCCGTCATCCGGCTCACGGACAAGGGGAAGGCGTTATGCGCATAGATGCATTCCCCGGACAAGTAGGCTGGTGCCAGGCCGTTGTTCGCCAGGGCGATAGCGAGGCCTTTCAACGCGAGGACCCCATTTTGGCGGAGGCGCCGCTGTCGGTGGTGATCAATGGCAACGCCTACGCGGTGATGATGGTAACCCCGGACTATGTGGACGACTTCGTTTTCGGTTTTCTCTACACCGAGGGCCTCATCCGCGCCGCAAGCGACGTCCTGGCCTGGGAGACGGTGGCGACCGCCGAGGGCTCTGCGGTCTATGTGCAACTGGCCGATGCGGCGGCGGAAGTGGCCCAAAGGAAGGCGCGGTGCGTGGTGGGAGGCAGCGGTTGCGGCCTCTGTGGCACGCCCTGCTTCCATGGACTGCTGCGCCACGCGCCGTTGCCGGATTCCGGGGTCCGTCTCGCCGCGGGCCGGGTCCATGCCCTCCTCGGCCAGATGCAGGAGCGCCAGTGGTTGAATCACAGTACCGGCACCGCTCATGCGGCCATTCTCGCCGGGAGCGACGGTATGGTCGTGCGCGAGGATATCGGTCGCCACAATGCGGTGGACAAGACGGTGGGGGTGGCCTTGCGCCAGGGTTGGGGTCCCTCGCGCCTGGAATTGCTGGGCGTGTCTTCTCGTCTGACCTTCGAGATTGTGCAAAAGGCCCTGAGCCTGCGGATCCCGGTGATTGCCGCCATTTCCGGGGTGAGCAGCATGGCCATCCGGGTGGCCGAAAGTCATCATGTGACGGTCATCGGCTACGCGCGGGAAGGGCGCATGAGCATTTATGCCCATGGCGAGCGCATCGTGACAGCGGGGGAGGTCGCCGAGGATCTTTGGCGGTGAGGGGATCTTCCGCTTTGCAAAACCGACCGGTTGGTATATAATAATAACTTATAGAAATAACTGTGGTGCCCGGTTTCCCCTGAAAGTTCACCCTAGGAGATTTTATGGACGTCCGTGCCGCCGTCGCCTTTGGCGCCAATCAACCCCTGTCAATGGAGACCATCCAACTGGAAGGACCCCGCGCCGGAGAGGTGCTGGTGGAGATCAAGGCCACCGGTGTCTGTCACACGGATGCCTATACCCTCTCGGGGATGGACCCGGAAGGGCTCTTCCCCACCATTCTCGGCCATGAAGGGGCGGGGATCGTGGTGGAAGTGGGCGCCGGGGTACGCTCCCTGAAGCCCGGCGACCACGTGATCCCCCTCTATGTGCCCGAATGCCGGGAGTGCGAATACTGTACCAGCGGCAAGACCAATCTCTGCCAGGCGGTGCGCGAAACCCAGGGCCGGGGCGTGATGCCCGACGGCAGCAGCCGTTTCTCCTTCCAGGGCAAGCCCCTCTACCACTACATGGGCACCTCCACCTTTGCCAATTACACCGTGGTGCCGGAGATCGCCCTGGCCAAGATCCGCGAGGACGCACCCTTCGACAAGGTCTGTTATATCGGCTGCGGCGTGACCACCGGCATTGGCGCGGTGATCAATACGGCCAAGGTGCGGCCGGGGGACAAGGTAGTGGTCTTCGGCCTGGGCGGCATCGGCCTCAATGTCATTCAGGGGGCGCGCATGAGCGGCGCGGGCATGATCGTGGGGGTGGACATCAATCCGGCCAAGCGCCCCCTGGCGGAGCAGTTCGGCATGACCCATTTCGTCAATCCCAAGGAAGTCGAGGGGGATCTGGTCCCCTACCTGGTGAACCTGACCAAGGGTGGGGCGGACTACAGCTTTGAATGTATCGGCAACGTGGATCTCATGCGTCAGGCCCTGGAATGCTGTCACAAGGGCTGGGGCACCAGCGTCATCATCGGCGTCGCCGGCGCCGGTCAGGAGATCCGCACGCGGCCATTCCAACTGGTGACCGGCCGCAACTGGCGCGGCTCGGCCTTTGGCGGCGCCAAGGGGCGGAGCGACGTCCCCAAGATCGTGGACTGGTACATGGAAGGCAAGATCCACATCGACGAGATGATCACCCACACCCTGCCGGTGGCGCAGATCAATGAGGCCTTTGACCTGATGCACCGGGGGGAATCCATCCGTACGGTCCTGACTTTTTGAGGGTCTCATGAGCGAGGATCTGGAATTGCTGGAGGAACATGCCGCCTTCGGCGGCCGGGTACAGCGTTATCGGCATGTCTCGCAATCCTGCGCCGCACCCATGTCTTTCTGCGTATATCTGCCGCCCCAGGCGGCCCCGGGTCCGCTGCCGGTGCTCTATTTTCTGGCCGGGCTGACCTGTACGGATGAGACCTTCATGATCAAGGCCGGTGCCCAGCGTTACGCCGCCGAACAAGGTATCCTCCTGGTGGCGCCCGATACCAGTCCGCGCGCTACGGGCACACCGGGTGAGGATGAGGACTGGGATTTTGGCAGCGGAGCCGGGTTTTATGTGGATGCCACCGCGGTGCCCTGGTCCGCCCACTATCAGATGTATCGCTATGTGACCGAAGAACTGCCGGCGCTGGTGGCGCGGCATTTTCCGGCGGATCCACAGCGGGAATCCATCTTCGGCCACTCCATGGGCGGCCACGGTGCGCTGGTCTGTGCCCTGCGCAATCCGGGGCGGTATCGCTCCGTTTCCGCCTTCGCTCCGGTTTGCGCACCCAGCCGCAGTCCCTGGGGTCAGAAGGCCTTCTCCCGCTATCTGGGTGGAGATGAAAGGGCTTGGCAGGCCTACGACAGCATCGCCCTGCTGCGGAAGCAAAAAGCGCCTTTGCCCATTCTCATCGATCAGGGCCTGCAGGATCCTTTTCTGGAGAGTGAATTGAAGACCCGCTGGCTGGAGGCGGAAGCGGGGGATCAAGTCACTCTGCGCTGGCAGGAAGGCTACGACCACAGCTATTACTTCATTGCCAGCTTTGTGGGAGAGCATCTGGCCTTTCATGCCCGCCATTTGCGCTGAGCCCCGGCTGCCCGGTTATTTGTCCTGCTGCCCGCGCTCTACTAAACTGGCGCTTTGAGGACCGGATCGCGGGGTCTGCACCTCGCCGCCAGGGCGGACGGCTAGGCCCAGCGAATGCGTAGGCGGAGATCGTTGGGGCAAATGGATATCGCGCAGGGCGCCGAGGGGGTGCAGAAGTGGGTTGGCGCTGGTTGAATCGCATGGGGTCGTGGCTGGAGGGTGGCGCCGAGCTGGTGGCGGTGCGTCCGGGGCGTTGGCTGGCCTTCGCCGGCGGCGGCGCTGCCCTTGCCGCCATCCCTTTCCCCACCTGGCTGATGGAGGCGCTGGCCCCCATGGGCCTGCTCGCCGGCCTGCGTCTGGCGGGACGTTGTGCGGGGGAGTCCTATAGCTGGGAGCAAACGCGTCATGCCCTGGCGGTGGCGGTGTTGTGGGGAATGGTCCTCGCAGTTTTTGGCATGATTCTCCTCTTCGGCCAAGACACGGTATTGATGGGGGCCCTCCTGTCGGGTATCCAGATGCCCTGGGATGATGGCATCCCCCATGGCTTCTGGGGCTGGTGGTTCGGCTTCGGGGAGCGTTTTTCGGATCTGGCCGAGACGCCTTACTACTGGTTTGCTCCGGCCTTTTTCGGCGTGGCCTTGGCCTTGCACAAGGGCCATGGCTGGTTGGAGTCGGAACTGGAAACCACCTTGGCCCTGGCCTTCAAGCCGGAGTTGCGCGATCCCCTCATCGCCCTGTGGGGTGGGCTCATGATCAGCGGCGTGCTGCTGCCCGGTATCTCCCAGGCGTGGCTGGCGCTGCTGGTCTGGGTATTCGGGCCGGCGGTGGTCTATGTGGCCTATCAGGATGTCTTTGCCGACAAGCAGCGACCGCGCCGGCGCAAGCGCGAGGCGGGAACCGTTCCGGTCTTGCTGCCCCAAGGGCAGCCCCAGCCGGTGCGGGTCAAGGGTTGATCGGGATCTGCCTGCCGGTATCTCCTCTCCGCCCTGCGGTCCCAGCCGATGATGACCCTGAAAACGCCCGCGCCAACTGCCGAATCTGGAATGACGTGAAAAAGATTCACCAAGGCAGGGAATTTTTCACGCTTGCCCCGGGGGCGGCCTTCCATTAGTGTTTAGCGTTATTTTTACCGGCCTTCGGCAGCACCTTGAGGAGTATGCCCATGTTTTCCAAGACATTGACCATCAGCGACTTTG
>JAJYQY010000107.1 GCA_021794385.1 Pseudomonadota bacterium
TGATGCCTACTGGCATGGCCTCTTTGGCGGCATCTACCTGCCCCATCTGCGCCGCGCCGTCTACAACGCCATTGTCCGTCTGGAGGCCATGCTCGACGAAGTGCAGCCGCGGCCGGCCGTACAGGAGTTGGATATCGATCTCGATGGCGCGCCGGAGCTCCTTTATCACAATGACTTCATGCAGCTCATCATCCGCCCTGCCCCCACGGCGGCGGTGGTGGAGTGGGATCTTTATGCCTTGCACCACAATCTGGGCGATACCCTGGCGCGGCGCGACGAGGCTTACTACGACAAGATCCGCAATGGTGCCACCGCTAGTGAACACAACGGCAACGGCATCGCCTCGGCCCATGACCGCGTCAGCTATAAGAGCACCATCAGCCTGGACGATCTCGTCCCCGATACCATCCCCTGCCGGAGTTTTCTCGACCGGGTGGATACGACCCCCGTGGATTACGCGGAGGCCGCTGCCAGCGAGTGGCCCCGCTTCACCGGCGCAGCGGCGGGCTGCACCGTCACCAAGACCTACACCCTGGAGGGCCAACGCCTCATCGTCGACTATGGCCTCAGCGCTGCCCATGGCCAAGGCGAGGCGCAGCAGACCTTCAGTACCTATCTCCACCTCGCCATGCCCTGCTGTGACGGGCCGGCCGGACGGATCTTCGCCGACGGCAGGCTCCTCGGCGGCTTCGGCAGCACCCACCAGGGCGAAGCCCGGGAGATCATCCTTCAGGACGAAGTCCTGGGTGGAGAGTTGCATTTTCATTTCGACCCGCCCGCGCAGTGGCAGGCAGCCCCCCATCTGACGGTGTCCCAGTCCGAAGCGGGCTTTGAAAAGATCATGCAGGCCCTGGCCTTGCAACTCCACTGGCTCGTTCCCGCGGGCAAACCCTACCCACTACGCATCCGGATGGAGGCCAAAGTCCATGCCTGAAGGCCTGATCCTGGGGATGGATGTGGGCGGCACCAATCTGCGCCTGGGGGTGTTCCGTGGAGCGAACTGCGTGGCCACCCTGCGCGTGGAGGCTCATCTGCGCGAGCGCTGTCTGCACGCCACAAACAGCGCCGCCGCCGAGAGCGCCGTACTCGGCATTCTGACCGATGCTATCGTCCAGGCAGGGCGGCAGCATCCGGAACTCCAGGGCGTAGGAATCGCCTTTCCCGGCTTTATCCAGGGGGATGGCATCCTATTGCAATCACCGAATCTGCCGGGTTTGCACAATCTGGCCCTGGGCACGGCCCTGCAGGAGCGCTGCGGCCTGCCCGTGCTGGTCGAGAATGATGCCAATGCCGCGGCCTTTGGCGAGTTTGTGCAGGAACGCAGCCGCCAGCCCGGTCTGGAACATCTCCTCTACGTGGGGTTGGGCACAGGGGTCGGTGGGGGCTTCATCCTCCACGGCCAGCCCTGGCGGGGCGCCCATGGCGCTGCCATGGAAGTGGGGCACCTCATTGTCGTGCCGGGTGGGCGGCGTTGCGGTTGCGGCAACCAGGGCTGCCTGGAGCAGTACGCCTCGGCCACCGGGGTCAAACTCAGCTATACCGAGCGCACCGGCCATGCACCGGCTCTGCCGGTCATCGCCCGACTGGCCCGGGAAGGCAACGCCGATGCCCAGGCGGCCTTCACGCTGGCCGGCAATACCCTGGGCCAAGCACTGGCGCACCTGCTCAAGGTGCTGGACGTCTCCGCGCTACGCGTCGGCGGCGGCATGAGCGCCGCCTGGGATTGCTTCGCCCCTGTCCTTCAGGAGCGACTGGAAGCCGACCTCATCCCGGTCCTGCGCGGATCGGTGGACCTGCAGCGCGGCAACGACGACGACCACGCCGGCATGCGCGGCGCGGCCTTGCTGGCGGCCGCACGGCAAGGCGAGAGATGATGCGCATCGGCGTCTTCGACTCCGGTATCGGCGGTCTCAGCACCCTCCTGGCCTGCCTGCGCCGCCTGCCCGATGCCGAATATCTCTTTTATGGCGATACCGCCAACGCCCCCTATGGGGACAAGGACCCCGACGCGGTCCTGCGCCTTACTCGCTATGCCTATGACTGGTTCATCCAGGCCGAGGCCAACGCCGTCGTCCTGGCCTGCAACACGGCCACCAGCGCTGCCGTGGCGCCCCTGCGGGAACGCGCGCAGGTCCCCATCATCGGCATCGAACCCGCCATCAAAAAGGCCCTCACCCTCCATCCCCAAGGCCCGGTCCTGCTCCTGGCCACCGAACTCACGGTTAGCGGCAGCAAACTGCGGGACTTGCTCGCCCGCCTTGAAGACGCCGAAGGCCGGGTGCAGGCCCTCGCCTGTCCGGGGCTGGCGGAAATGATCGAAGACCAGGATCGGCAAGGGGACCAATGCATCCACGATTATCTTTGCCGGCGCGTCCTGCCGGGGCTACGGGTACCACCGCGCGCCATTGTCCTCGGTTGTACCCATTATTGCTGGATCGGCAATGCCCTTGGCCAGGTATTCGGTCCTGATGTCGCCCTGGTGGATGGCAATGACGGGGTGGCCCGGCAACTGCTGCGGCGACTGCAAAGGGAAGACCCTCCCCAGGAAGCGCCAGAACTGCCGCCGACGGCGCGCATCCACTTTCACTTCACCCATGACCCGGTACGCAAGCAGGCCTTTGCCACCGCGTTGCTCCAGGAAGCCGGGGTCCGCATCCTCCCGGTGTCGAGCCCTTCCTCGGTGGCCGCCCTGCCTGACCGACCGTACCACGGGCCGGGGCGGAGGGCCTAGAAAGGGAAGTAAATGGGCAAGAGGTAACTGATCAATACCCCCATGATGATCAGCAAGGGCAATCCGACCCGGAGAAAATCATGAAAGACATAACCCGCCGCGTTCATGGTCAGGACATTGGTCTGGTAGGCCATGGGCGTGGCATAGCCCAGGTTGGCACCAAACAGCACGGCCAGCAGGAAAGGCTCCGGGGAAAGCTGCAGCCCATGGGCGATCTGCACGGCAATGGGGGCGCCGATCAAAGCCCCCGTGGTATGGGAAGCGACATTGGCCAAGGCCGCCACGAAAAACAGGATCAGGCCCACCACGATGGTCGGTGGCAGACCATGGGTAACGGCAAGGAAGCTTTGCGCCAGGAAGTTGGCGGCGCCCGTTTTCACCAAACCGATACTCAAGGCAATACCGGCGCTGATCAGCAGAATGACGGAACCATTGACCGACGACCCGAGTTGCCGCCATTCGATACAGCCGCTAGCCACCATCAGGAGCACCCCCAAAGGGGCCGTCACGACAATGGGCAGCCAATTGAAGGCCGCCGGCAGAACGATGGCCAGCATGATCAGCAAGGTCAAATTGGCCTTATCACTGCGGGGCAGATCGGTAGTGGCATCGAGAAGGGTCAGCTCCCCTTTCTGGCGTAAAGCCGTAATGGTGTCCCGGCTACCCTGGGCCAGGATCACATCCCCACTGCGCAGGGTTTCCTTTTCCAGATCCTTGCTCTGCACACTGGCACCACGGCGGTAGATACCCAGCGGCGCGAGATCGAAACGAGCGGCAAAAAAACTGCTGTCCAGGCTCCGCCCGGTCAACGGCGAATTGGGCATCACCACAACCTCTGCCAATTGCTGGTCCTCGGCCTGCAGGGGATTCTCCGCGCTCACCGCCTGCTCGCCGCTATACAGGGTGGCCTTGAGGACCCCTTCGTACTCCTTGAGTTTGTCCGAGTAATCCCGCAATAACAGGCTGTCTCCCGCCCGCAGGACGAGATCGGGAAAGGGGACCATGGCTTGGCCTTCCCCACGCAACACCTGTCTCACTCGCAGACCGGCAGCCATTTTCTGCGCCTCTGCCAGCGTCTTGCCTACCACCGGGCTGTCTTCTCCCAAGTGCAGGGTAGCAGTAAAGATCCGCGGTGAACGGTCACCGGAGGGGGTTTCGCGTTTGGGCAAGAGCAAGGGGGCAATAAGCCATAAATACAGGATACCCACGCCGGTGGCGATGAGGGCCGGCACCGTGAAATGAAACATGCCCATGGGCGGCAGCCCCAGGCTTTGGGCTACGGAAACGACTACGAGGTTGGTAGAGGTACCGATGGTAGTCGTCATCCCTCCCATGAGGGCGGCGAAACCCAGGGGCATGAGCATGCGCGAAACGGGGCGCTTGGTGCGCAGGGCAATACTGGTCAGCAAGGGAATGAGCAACACGACCAAAGGGGTGTCATTGACAAAGGCGCTCAGGAACGCCGTAACCACCAGCACCAGGAGAAAAGCCAGGGGTGGCGCAAAGTTCCAGACCTTGCTCAGGAAACGCCCCAGGGGCTCGATGGCGCCGGTCCGCACGATGGCGCCGCCGGCCACCATCAGTGCCACAATGGCAATGAGGGCCTCATTACTGAAGCCAGAGAAGAAGATGCTTGGATCCAGGGGGTGCCCCTGCAGTTCCAGGGGGTATATGCTGAAAACAAAGGCCAGCAGCACCAAGATTCCCAAGCTGGTGGTGGCCATGGGGATGTTCTGGCGACTATACAAAACGAGGGCCGCCACCGTCACCACCATGACCACAATGGCATGGATGCTGGGTGGGTCAATAGGCATCAGAAGACATCAGACATCAGGACGCATCCCTTCGTTCCGGCCTGGCCATAATGCCCTTGATCTTAGCGGCAGGGGATAGAAGGAGCAAGCAAGCTCCGGCCCTGATGGCCAGGGCCTCCCCCATTCCTGCCCGCCCAGGGGCAGCCTATAACGGATTGAAAGCTGCAAAAAACGGCAAAAGACTGCCCTGGCGAGGCGGTCCCGCAGCGGGCGAGCATGGACGGGAGGCCGCCGCGCGGCGCCGCAAGAAACCCCGCC
>JAJYQY010000085.1 GCA_021794385.1 Pseudomonadota bacterium
GAGGACCATCCCGAACTGGATCTGCAGCGCCTTCCGGTAGATGGCATTGTCTGCGATATCGTCTATAACCCTCTGGAAACGCCCTTGTTGCGGGCCGCCCGCCGGGTTGGCCGGCGCGCCGTGGACGGTCTGGGTATGCTGGTCCAGCAGGGGGCGGAAAGTTTTCAGGGATGGACGGGCTTGGCTCCCCAGAGCAAGGCCATTCAGGATACATTGAGCGCATGGCTACAAACCCAGAAAGCACCGCGTTAACGCCCCTGCTGCGCGCCTTGGTGGCCAACGGCCTTGGTGACGAGACCCTGCTGCGGCGCACGGCGGAAAACGCAGCGCGCAGCAAAAAGCCGCTGATCTTCTCGCTGGTGGAAAACGGCGCGGTCCAGCCCACGGCCCTCATGGCCTATCTCTCCGAGCGCTACGGCGTGCCGATGCTGGACCTGAGCGCCGTCGACCTGGACGAGACGATCATGAGGCTGCTGGATCGTGGCCTCATGGAGCGCTATCAGGTCCTGCCCCTGTCCCGGCATGACAACGTCCTCTACCTGGCCATGGCTGACCCCACGGATTTCAAGGCGGTGGAGGATGTGAAGTTCAATACCGGTCTGCAGGTAACCCCCATTCTGGTGGAGGCCGACAAGCTGGCGCGGGCCGTGGACGCCAGTGCCGGCAGCATGCGCGGGCGGCTGGCGGACCTTTTTGCCGAGCAGGCGGCGACAGCGGCAGAGGAGCAGGAAGAATTCGATCTGGCCAAGGTGGAGGAGGGGGTCGAGGATGCGCCGGTGGTGCGCTTCGCCCAGCAGCTTCTCCTGGACGCCATTCAACGCGGGGCGTCGGATATCCACATCGAGCCCTACGAGAAGGACGTGCGCGTCCGCTACCGCATGGACGGCGTCCTCCATGACGTCCTCCATCCGCCAGTCCAATTGCGCGACGGGGTCACCTCCCGTCTCAAGATCCTCTGCCGTCTGGATATCTCCGAACGCCGTTTGCCCCAGGATGGGCGTCTGCGGGTGCGCATACCGCCGGATCGGGTCATTGATTTCCGCGTTTCCTTCCTGCCCACCACCAATGGCGAGACCATCGTCCTGCGTATCCTCGATCCCGCCAGCTCGCGGGTGAGCATTGATCAATTGGGCTTCCTTCCCGAGCAGCAAAAGGCCTTTGAAGACGCCATCCGCCGCCCCTACGGCATGATCCTGGTCACCGGCCCGACCGGATCGGGTAAAACCACCACCCTGTATACGGCGCTGAACATCCTGAATACCGGTGATGTGAATATCAGCACCGCCGAAGACCCGGTGGAAATCACCGTCTACGGCATCAACCAGGTCAATGTCAACGAGCGTATCGGGCTGACTTTTGCCGCAGCCCTGCGCTCTTTTCTGCGCCAGGACCCGGACATCATCATGGTGGGCGAGGTGCGCGATCTGGAAACGGCGGAGACGGCCATCAAGGCCGCCCAGACCGGGCATCTGGTGCTGGCCACCCTGCATACCAATGACGCGCCCCAGAGCCTCACCCGTCTGGAGAATATGGGTATTCCCACCTACAACATTGCCGGCTCCGTACATCTCGTCATGGCCCAACGCCTCGCCCGCAAGCTCTGCGTCCATTGCAAAAAACCGGTCAAGATCCCGGAGCCGGCCCTCCTGGAAGCCGGTTTCGAGGCCGAGGAACTGACCGGCTGGCGGCCCATGACGGCGGCGGGCTGTGAAAAGTGCAATAATACCGGCTACAAGGGGCGCCTAGGGCTCTACCAAGTGATGCCGGTGAGCGATGCCATGCGCGAGATCATCATGCGTGGCGGCACCTCCATCGACCTGGCGCGCCAGGCCGTTCAGGAGGGTGTCATCACCATGCGCCAATCGGGGCTGCGGCGGGTGAAGGAAGGGGCAACCAGCCTGGATGAGGTCTTGCGGGTTACCAATTTATAACCCATCAATTCAATTATCTTCCGGTGCAGCAGCCGATCCGGAGAGGGAGTGACCATGGCGCAAGCGATACAGGACCGGGCGAGCGGGAAGAAGCTGCGCGAGCCGAAACGGGATGTCTACAACTGGGAGGCCAAGGAGCCCAGCGGCAGCCTGCGCAAGGGCGAAATGGAAGCGGCCTCCGTGGCCGTGGTGCGGGCCACCTTGCGGCGCATGGGCCTCAACCCCACCATGGTGCGCAAGCAGGCACAGCCCTTTTTTGGTGGTGGACGGGTTAAGGAAAAGGACATCGTGGTCATGACCCGGCAGCTCGCCACCATGATCAACGCCGGCTTGCCCGTGGTGCAGGCCATTGACCTGCTGAGCAAGGGTACCGGTAACAAGGGCATGCGCAAGCTGATGATGGACGTGAAGCGCCATCTGGAGGAAGGTGAGCGCCTCTCCGAGGCCTTTGCCCATTTCCCCGCTTATTTCGACCGCCTTTATGTGGCCCTGGTGGCGGCTGGCGAGATGGGCGGTATTCTCGATACCATCCTGCTCAAACTCGCCACCTACCGCGAAAAAAGCCTGGCCCTCAAGAGCAAGATCAAATCCGCCATGTTTTATCCCTCGGCCATTGTCACCGTGGCCTTTGGCGTGACGGCCATCCTCATGATTTTTGTGATTCCCCGTTTTGCCCAGCTATTCACCAGTTTTGGCGCCAACCTGCCGGTGCTCACCCAGTTTGTGATCAATGTCTCCAACGAGTTCGTGCGTTACTGGTTTCTCGTCTTCGGGATTCCCATTGGCGGTGTGGCGGCCATGATCTACGCCCACAAGCACTCGCGGCGCTTCCGGGCGGCCTGGGATCGTCTGCTCCTGCGGATGCCGATCATTGGCGATGTCATGCTCAAGGGTGCCATTGCCCGCTTTACCCGTACCTTCTCCACCATGCACGGCGCCGGCGTACCCATGACCGAGTCCCTGGAAACCATTGCGCGCAGCTCCGGCAATGTGGTGATCGAAAACGCCATCACCAAGGCCCGCGATGCCGTGGCCTCGGGTACACGGCTTTCCGAGCCCTTGAAAGAAACGGGGCTTTTCCCGCCCATGGTCACGCAAATGATTGCCATCGGCGAAGAGTCGGGTGCCATGGAGGAGATGCTGGCCAAGGTGGCGGACTTCTATGAGGGCGAGGTGGACGAGGCCGTCAACCGTATGACCAGCCTGATGGAGCCGGCCATCATGGTGGTCCTGGGCGTCATCATCGGCACCCTGGTCATTTCCATGTATCTGCCCATCTTCAAGTTGGGTGCCGTGGTGACCGGCGGCCATTGACGGTGGTGGTCCCGGCCGCAGGTGAGGGTGACTGGCACCGCCTCTGGGGTATCTCTGCCTATCGTCTGCTGATCACGGCGGCCATCGCCCTGCTGGTGCAGTTGCCGGTGAGCGACACGGTCATTGATCTGGGCCGCAACGGTGCCCTGTTGCGTGCCTTGACGCTGGCGGCGGCGGTCGTCAGCCTCGCCTACCTGGCCGCCGTGATGTTACGGCGGCCCTCCCAGGCGCGGCTGCATGCCTTTGTGCAGGTGGGGATCGATACCCTGCTGGTCCTGGCCCTGCTGCACTTCGGCGGGGGCTTGAATGGCCCCTTCAGCATTCTGCCCTTTCTGCTCCTGGTCTCTACGGCCAGTCTCCTGCGCGGCCAGAGCGCCTTCGTTTTTGTGTGGGTCCTGTTGGTGCTGCTGTTGATCGAGTCCCTAGCCGGCGGCATGGCCCTGAATCACCCCCCCTTGGGCCAGATCCTTATTTATGTCCTTGCCCTCATTGCGGTGGCGGTGCTGGCCGACAGTCTGGTGGCCAGCCTGGAGCGCAGTACCCGGCTGGCCAACCAGCGCGGTGCCGAAGTCCTCAACCTCAATGCCCTGAGCCGGGAGATCGTGCAACACATGGATGTCGGGGTCATGGTGCTGGATCAGCAGAGCCGCGTCATCCTCAGCAATCCCATCGCCCGCCTGCTTTCGGGTTACCGGCACTGGGTGGAGGCGCCCATTCCCCTGGATCTGGTAGATCCCCGTCTGGCGACGGCCGTGAGCCAGCCCCTGGGGCCGGCGGACGCGGCCGCCAGTGTCGACCTGGGGATGGGTGATCCGGCCCTGGAAACCGTCAGTCAGGCGGTGATTCTGCGCCACATTGCCTTGCCGGACAGCCCCTTTCGGCTGCTCCTCCTGCAGGATGCCTCACAGCTTCGCGCCCGTGAGCGGGAACTGCAACTGGCGGCTCTTGGGCGTCTGGCAGCCAATATTGCCCATGAAATCCGCAACCCCCTCAGCGCCATCCGCCACGCCGCAGGGCTTCTGGGCGAGCGCGTGCAGGAGCCCGCCGCTCTGCGCCTCTGTCATATCCTGGAGCGCGAGGCCCTACGCATCAACGCGATTGTCGAGTCGGTGCTGGAAATGGCGCGGCCGGGACCTGCCCATCCCGAGGTCCTTTCTTTGCGTCCGTACCTGTCCGCCGTCATCGAGCAGTTGCGGGAGGACCCCGTCCTGCGCCCCTTGCAGGTGGATCTGATCCTGCCGCAGGGGGATCTGGTGGCCCTTGCCGACCCGGCCCATCTCCGCCAGATCCTCTGGAATCTGCTGCACAACGCCGTGCGTCATGGCGCGGCAGGCGATGGCAGTGCGCGGCTGCAGATCGCCATGGCGCCCGCGGGCAAAGAGGAAATCGCTGTGGAGTTGCGCGACTTCGGCCCCGGTATTGACGGCGCCCTGGGGGAACGGATTTTTGAGCCCTTCTTCACCACCGATTCGCGCGGCACCGGTCTGGGGCTGTCCATGGTGCGGGAACTCCTGCGCCTCAACGGCGGACGTATCGAGAC
>JAJYQY010000068.1 GCA_021794385.1 Pseudomonadota bacterium
GCCGAGATTAAAAAGGCCTCGCCATCGGCGGGGGTGATCCGGGAGGATTTCAACCCGGTTGCCATCGCCCGGGACTATGCCGCCCATGGCGCCGCCTGTTTGTCGGTGCTCACGGATGAAGCCTACTTCCAGGGGTCCGACCTGTACCTGACGGCCGCCCGGGAGGCCTGCGCTTTGCCGGTACTGCGCAAGGATTTTATCATTGATCCCTATCAGGTCTGGGAGGCGCGCGCCATCGGCGCCGATGCCATCCTGCTCATCGTGGCCGCCCTCAGCGACATGCAATTGCAGGAGCTGGAAGCACAAGCGCTGGCATTGGACCTCGCCGTCCTGGTCGAAGTGCATGATGCGGCGGAACTCGGCAGGGCCCTGCGGCTGCAAACTCCGCTGATGGGGATCAATAATCGGGACTTGCGCAGTTTCGTCACCCGGATCGACACCACCCTGGCCTTGCTGCCCTATCTCCCTGCAGATCGAATTGCGGTCACCGAGAGCGGTATCCGCAGCAGTGAGGAGGTGGCGCGTCTGCGGGCGGCCGGTGTGGGCGCATTCCTGGTGGGTGAGGCCTTCATGCGCTCGCCGCAGCCGGGCCCGGCCCTCGCCGCTCTCTTTCCAGACTAGATCTGTTTTGCCATTACTTTTAAATGTGATCTAATGGATTTTGCCGTCAGGATAGCCGGAGTGACCATGAAAGCGCGTGTGCAGTGGATGGGGCCGGAGCAGATGAGTTTCGTGGCCGAGTCGGAAAGCGGCCATGCTTTGGTAATGGATGGTTCCGCCGAGATTGGCGGCCGCAATCTCGGGCCGCGACCCATGGAACTCCTGTTGATGGGGCTGGGCGGCTGTTCCAGCATTGATGTGGTACTGATTTTGCAAAGATCACGTCAGCAGATTCGTGACTGTGCGGTGGAGTTGAACGCCGAACGTGCCAGCGAGGACCCCAAGGTGTTCACCCGCATTCATTTGCATTATGTGCTAACCGGTAAAGGCCTTGATGAAAAAAGGGTGGAACGGGCCGTTGCCTTGTCTGCGGAGAAGTACTGCTCGGCGAGCATCATGCTGAGCAAGACGGCTGAAATCACCCATGATTACGAAATTCGCGAGGACGTCTGAGGGCCTGCCCCGTCGCGTCTTGAGGAAAGTATTGCCATGCTATTGAGCCGAACCACTGAATATGCCCTCCAGGCATTGATTTATCTCGCCACGCAGCGGCCCGGCGAGCCGGTGCTCAGCCGGGAGATCTCCGACTACCTGGGGGTACCCGCGCAATATCTGGCGAAGATCCTGCAAGATATGGCCAAGCGCGGGGTCCTGGATTCCTTCAAGGGGCGAGGGGGCGGATTTGTGCTGCGTCCGGGGGCCGAGGGCATGAACATCCTGGAAGTGATCGAGATTGTCGAGGGTCAGGCCTTCGGCGAGGGGTGTGTGCTCGGTCTCAAGGCCTGTGCCGACGAAACGGCTTGTCCGGTGCATAAGCAATGGAGCCCCATCAAGCGGCAAGTCATGGACCTGCTGGCGCAACAGACGATCGGCAGTATGGCGGAAGCCGTGCGGGCAGGGCGCTATCGCATCCAGGTGCCGGGAATGGAAGACTTCCGCCTCCGGCCGGTGGCCGGCAAGGGCCTCGTTTCCTGATGCCCTTGCTCAGCGGCAACGAGTAATCCTAAGCGCCTGCCGATCAGATCCACAAAGTGCCGCGGGTGACCACCTTGGAAAGGATGCCCATGGCGATGCGGACCGGCGGGGGCAGGGGCGTGGCGCCCATGTCCTGGGCGTGCCGGGCATGCCCGATTTCGTCGTCACGCATCTGGGCAACGATGGCCCGACTGCGAGCATCGTCCCCTGGCAGGTCGCGCAGGTGTTCATCCAGATGATCTTCCACCTGATTTTCCACGGCTACCACCAGCCCTAGATTGGTGCCCCGGCCGCGCCGTGCCGCGGTGAAACCCATGGTCCAGCCGATGCCGTACCAGAGGGGGGTGAGGAGGCTGCGGCGGCTGCGGAGTTCTTGCAGGCGTGACTGACACCAGAAGAGATGGTCACCTTCTTCGGCGCGGGCGCGCTCCAGACTGGCGCGCAGCTCGGGATCCCGGGTACCCGCGGCCTGGCCCGTATAGAGGGCCTGCGCCATCACTTCTCCGGCATGGTTGACGCGCATCATGCGTCCAGCGCGCTGGCGCTCCCATGGATACAGCAGCGTATCGTCCACCCCTTGGGCGGGATTGGGGCGCTCCGTGCCCTGCGGCACCCCGGCGATCGTACGCAGCGCATTGTCGAGGTTGGCAATGACTTGGTCGGCGACGTCTTTCATGGGCATCCTTCCCCTTGGCGGTGTGTCGGGATCGACTTTTCGGTATGATGGCGCCATCGGCGCAAGGGGTCAACGCGATATGGATGTACCTTTTTACCAGCGACACTTGTTTTTCTGTCTCAACCGGCGCGAGGGCGGAGAACAGGCGTGTAACAACAGCGGGCTGGCCGAAACCATGTTCCATACGGCCAAAAAGCATGCCAAGGACCTAGGCATCCACGGTGCCGGCAAGATGCGGGTGAACCGTTCCGGATGCCTGGGGCGCTGTAGTGAGGGGCCGGTGGCCGTAGTCTATCCGGATGGCGTCTGGTATACCTACGTCGACGCCGATGATGTTCGGGAAATTGTCGAATCGCATCTGCGCGACGGGGTCCCGGTGGCACGGTTGCGGCTCTGATGCTGCCGGTGGATCGCAGCCATCTTTATGATGGCCGTGAGTTGGCCCTGGAGTGTATCGGCGAGCAGGTCGTCATTCCCGGACCCGTCGGCCCGCTGGAAGGCCTGACCGCCTGCCCGGAGCGGGAGACCCGCGGGGTGGTGGCCGTCATTCTCCATCCTCATCCCCTCTACGGCGGCACCCTCAACAACAAGGTGGTGCATTATCTGAGCCGGACCTGCAACCGACTGGGGATCCCGTCGCTGCGCTTCAACTTCCGCGGGGTGGGTGCCAGCGCGGGGAGCTACGATGACGGCCGCGGTGAGACCGAGGATTGTCTGGCGGTGATCGATTGGGTGCAGGAGCGTCGGCCCGGCTTCGGCATCTGGCTGGCGGGCTTTTCCTTTGGCGCCTATGTGGCCTATCGGGCGGTCAACCGGCATCCGAAGATCGAGCGCCTGCTCACGGTGGCCCCGCCCGTCAATCTTTTCGACTTTGGCTCGCTCCCACCCCCGGCCTGCCCGTGGACCCTGGTACAGGGTGCGCGGGATGAACTGGTACCGGTGGCGACAGTGGAGTCCTGGGCCACTTCCCTGTCCCGGGTTCCACAGCAGATCATTCTGCCGGCGGATCACTTCTTTCATGGTCAGCTCAATACCTTGCAGGAGGCACTCCTGGGGGCTCTGGAACGGGATGCTCAAGGCGAAGGGGGCGGCACGCCCTGCGATGGACTCGGTTTTTCTTAAGGCGCGCGGTCTGGAAAAGCGCTACGGCACGCAGACGGTACTGCGCGGGCTGGATTTCGACATTGCGCCGGGAGAATGTTTTGGCCTGCTGGGGCCCAATGGCGCCGGCAAGAGCACGACGGTGCGCGCCATTCAGGGACTGACGCCGCTGGATGGAGGCAGCATCGAGGTCGATGGCCTGGATGTGGCGACGGCGGCTCCGGCGGTGCGGGCAGGCATGGGGGTGGTGCCGCAGATGGACAACCTCGACCCCGATTTTACCGTGCTGGAAAACCTCCTGGTCTATGGTCGTTACTTTCGTTTGCCGAGGGCGGTCATTCGCCAGCGCAGCGAGGACTTGCTGAACTTCCTGGCGCTCACGCCTTGGGCGCGGCAGCCCATCAGCGCCCTTTCGGGGGGCATGAAGCGGCGCCTGACCATTGCCCGCGCCCTGATCAATGCGCCGCGGATACTGCTCCTCGATGAGCCGAGCACCGGCCTCGACCCCCAGGCCCGTCACCTGATCTGGCAACGGCTGCGCAGCCTGCGCCGCGATGGTACGACCTTGTTGTTGACCACCCATTATATGGATGAGGCGGAGCGCCTCTGCGATCGGGTGGCCATTCTGGATCATGGCCGAATTCTGGCGCTGGATAGCCCCCAAGCCCTCATTGCCGCCCATGTGCCGGGGGCCGTCCTCGAATTACGCCGTAGCGATGGCCAGCCCCCGGACCCCGACAACCGGCATCTGCAATGGGTGGATTCCAGCGAACGGGTGGGTGACACCCTGATTTGTTATGGGCACGACTTTACTCCCCTCCTGCAGGTTTTTGGCGGGCATCCCGACTATCTCCTGTTGCAGCGCCCGGCCAGCCTGGAGGATGTCTTTCTCCGTTTGACCGGACGGGATCTGCGGGAATCGGCGGGGGATTGAAGGCATGCGGGGAATGAACGATGACCTACGCTGAACGGCTTCCCGGGATAGGCGCCATCGCCGTGCTGCGCCGTAATTTTGGCGTCTGGCGCAAGCTCCTGATCCCCAGCCTCCTCGGCAACTTTGGCGACCCGCTCCTCTATCTGCTGGCCCTGGGTTACGGTCTGGGCCATTTTGTGGGGCAAATGGAGGGGATGCCCTATATCACCTTCCTGGCCTCGGGCATCGTCGCCAGCAGTGTCATGAATACCGCCACCTTTGAGGGGCTGTATTCGGCCTTCACCCGGATGAACGCCCAGCAAACCTATGCAGCCATGCTCGCCACGCCCCTGCGGGTGAGCGATATCCTGGCCGGTGAACTCCTCTGGTGTGCCATCAAGGGCCTCAT
>JAJYQY010000095.1 GCA_021794385.1 Pseudomonadota bacterium
AGCGCCCAGTTGGATTGGAACTGCGGGTTATGGATGGGTAGATCATTGGTGAAGCCGTTGACCTGAATCTGATAGGACAGCCGACGTAATACCTGGGCGACGCTGGTAAGGGTGGTGACCGCCGGTGGGGTCAGTTCTGCCTGCCCCGAGGGGAAAAGAATCTTGGCATTGATGTCGAGTATCACGCCGAGATCGGTCCGCCGCACGGCCACACTACCCTGTTGAATCAGTGGCTGTAAAAGCGATTTGATTTCTTTCTCGACGCGATCCATGGCAGCGTCGCGGGCGAGAGCGGTCTGGACGTCGGCGGCGACTTTTCCGTGGGGGACCTGGGGAACGGGGGCGATGTCCACGACTTTGGGTAAGGGCGGAAGTTTGAGGGGCATTTGTGCGCCCGTGGGTGCCTGACCCGAACGGATGGGTACGGGCGACCAGGGCTGGCCGCTGAAGGCGGCGACCAGGGTGGAGGACAGCACCTTGTATTTGCCTTCGTTGACCGAGGAGATGGCATACATCACCACAAAGAAGGAAAATAAAAGGGTAATGAAGTCGGCGTAGGAAACCAGCCATCGTTCATGATTTTCCCACTCTTCTTCTCTTTTGCGACGGGCCATTATGGGTATGCCTCCTGGTCTTTGACGGACGGCTCAAGCACTCGTTGCGTGCACCGCCCATTCCCTATTTATCTGACGGCAGTTGGCGGGAGTGTTTTTTGCTCCGACGCCCCCTGCCTGTTGTTCTACGGCTCATCCCGCTGGCATGCGAAAACTCGCCCTGACGGGCTCAAACAGTTCGCCTGCCGGGCGCGGGGCTTTCGCCAAGAACAACGACGGCATGGGCCGAAGTCGCAGCAAAACATCCCCGCCAACTGCCGCATCCAGGTGGATAACTTAGTCTGGAAACCGAAAAAAACCAGAGCGCTGCCTAACGGTGCCCGATCAGGCATGAGTCCTGCATGGGACTCCCTGCAATAGGGAGGATAAGATCATGACCAGTCTTGCGCGGACCAACAACCTACCGGGGAGCATGCCGGGGATAACCCTGGGTGGACGCCTGACGCTGGGTGTGCTGGCGATTTGCGTTTTGGGTGTTGCAGCCATTCTGGCACTACCTTCGGGTTGGCCGCAATGGTTGCTCGGCGGCCTGACTCTGGTGCTGGTGCTGGTGGTTGCCGGCTATGGCTGGTGGGCGCTCGCGTCCATCGGGCCTTCCTCTATGAGTCATCGGGGCATGCGCCTTGCCTTCTGGAAACACTGGTCTTTTACCACGCGGGTCTATGTGCTGGTGGGCTTTTCCGTGCTGGCCATGGGTATTGGTACCGCCATTGCCGTGATGACCCTGTATTATGCGGATGCTGCGGCCATGGATGACACGCAGGTGGCCGGCAATCTCCTGCACATGAAGGACGTGGAGATCGCCCGGCAACAGCAAGTGGCCATATTGCAGGCAGTACTCAGAGGTGCTCCTCCGGATCCGCATCTGGTGGCGGCGTTTCGGCAAAGCCGTCAAAAGATTGACGATGCCTTGCAGGCTTTGGCGAGTTCTTCGGCACCGCATTCCCTGATCCTCGCCCGCCAGTTGGCCCAGCCCCTGGCGCAGTTACAGACCGTGGGCTGGCAGATGGTCGGTCTGGCGCAAAGCGGGCAAACGGCAGCGGCTGAACAGGTCTATAGGCAGGACTTTGCTCCTGCCAACGAGCGCTACGCCGCATTCTTTCAGGCCTTGCTACGCGGTCAGCAGCAGGTGTTGTCCCACACCAGCGGGGCGAATCACAGCGTCATCGTGGGGGTGCGCAGCTTTCTGGTGGTGACGGGCCTGCTGGCCATGCTGGTGGTACTGGTCGTGGGGATGAGCAGCGTTGCCACCCTGGCGCGCATTCTGCAGCGCTTGCGTCAGACCATCCAAAAGGTGGAACAGGGCGATTTGCGTATCACCTTGCCTTTGGCTTCCCCCGGGGCGCTGGATCAGATCATTACCGCGGTGAACAGCCTGATTCGGCAATTAACCGGCATTACCAGCGAGATCGGCAGTACGGCCCATGGCTTGATTGACAGCAGCCAAACCCTGGCTCAATCCACGGAAGTGGTAACCAGCCACCTGCAGATGAGTCGCGCGGAGATCAGCACTGTGCGCAGTGCCATGGTGGATCTGGCGACCCGGGCAGCGGAGGTGGTGCGCTATGCCAATACCATTGCCCAGACCGCGCAACATGCCAATGACGAAGCGACCCATGGGGGGGGCGTCATTGCCGCCACCCTGGAGGGGATGGAGGAAATCCTGCGGGGGATGCAGGACGCCAGCGTGACCGTAGAGCAGTTGACCAGGTCGGCGGAGCGGATTGGCGGTATCGTGGCGACGATTCGCGAGATTGCCGATCAGACCAATCTGCTGGCATTGAATGCGGCCATTGAAGCGGCGCGGGCAGGTGAAAAGGGCCGCGGCTTTGCCGTGGTGGCCGATGAAGTGCGCAAGCTGGCCGAACGCAGCAGTGCGGCTACCCGCGATGTCAGCGCCATGATCGGCAGCCTGCAAGGGGCGGCGCGGAGCGCGGTGCAGGCCATGGGGGAAGGGCAGAAGCGCGTGCAGCATGGGGCCAGTCAGGCCCATGATGCCGGTTTGGCCCTGACCCGGATCACCGACGCCACTACGGAGGTGGCAAGCCAGGTGGCCGCCGTGGTGGTCGCCGCCGAGAATCAGGATCAGGTTTCCGCGGGTATTGTCAAGAATCTGGACCATGTGGTGGCGGGTGCCGAGAGCATTGTCGACGTGATGGTACAGACCCGGAGCGAGGCGCAGACCCTGCAGGCCACGGCTGAGCACCTGCAGGGTCTGATCGACCACTTTCAGTTGGCCAAGGCTTGAAAGCGAGGTCGGAAAGCGCATGAGCAATCTGCAAGAGATGATTAATCTATTGTTTTCCGACCATTATAAACTGGAATCGGCGTCTGCCGTAGAGCGGACGCTGCAGCAATTGACGGAAGGTCGTGATCTGGTGACGGTGATTTTGCGCAATGCCCGTCAGGCCCATACGTCCATGATCCTTGCCGTGGATGGGGCCGATGGGGCGCCAATCATCGATGATCTGCAGCCGGAACCGGATGCCGGGGGCGCCCTGGCCGGGATGCCGCTACTCCTGGTGGGACGGGTGCAGGGGGTGTATACCGGCTTCCAGAGCGAGGTGCAGGAGCGCATCGTCTGGAATCGCTACGACGCCCTGCGCTTGGCCTTGCCCACGGCGGTTTTTCAATTGCAGCGGCGGGCATTCTTGCGTGCCGCACCGGTGCTGGGGGAGAGTAATCGTGTAACCTTGCAGCGCCGTGGGGCGCGCGTCCTGGATGGTCTTTGCGCGGATATTGGCGGGGGTGGCATGCGGGTGCTTATCGGGCCGCCGCGGGATTTCCCCCTTTATGTGGGTGAGAAACTCGCGGCGCTGCAATTCAGCCTGAATGGCAAGGTGGTTGCGGTGGCCGGAGAGGTCTGCAGTATGGGTGCCATAGGACGCTCGGGAACGCCGCCCCGTCAGGCGTTGGGCTTGCGTTTTCTGGATCTGCCCGAGGCCGTGCGCGAGCAGATTATCCAGCACACCTTACAACGCGATCGCCAACACTTACGCAGCACCCGCAGTGACCTGGCCAGCGGGTGCAATCTGGCTGGAGGGATTTAGGGGCTGCGTGATGAGATGCAGTATATGCCCTGCCAAGGCCAGGGGGGGTGTATTCCCTTGGACGGGCGGCGTACCGGTGCTGCTTTCCTGGGTGTCGACAATCCATTGGCCAAACTGGCGGCGCTCCGGCTGGAAACACAGTGGCGCCAGGGCGTTGGCCTTCAGGCTTTCCTCAGGCTCCCGCGGCAGAATGACCATGACCAGAGTAATACCGCTCTCCTCGGCTTTGAGGAAGGACGGTCTACCGGTGTAATCCAGGGCGAAATGCCGCGCTTCTACGAGCAGGAAAGAAATGAGCGGCTCTTCCAGGGATTGCAACCACAGAAAAGGGCCCTGGTCTGCCACATGGAGGAGGGCAAAACGACGCAAGTCTTCAAAGCCCGGCAGGGGCGCGACACAGGTCCAGATTTGCTCATCATCGATGTTCAAGGGGCCGAAACGGGTCGCTTGCATGCTCATGGCGTTTCCTCCGGGGATGTATTGTCCAGCGCTGGGCGGTGGACCTGTAACCAGTGGGTGAAATCGTCCGGAACGGTATCTCGGGCTGCCCGGTTGGCCTTGCGCACGGAGTCCAGCAGTTCCTCACGGACCACGGCGACACCCTGGGGGGTTTCTATGCCCAGCCGCACCTGGCCATCGCCGATCCGGGTGACGAGCACGCGGATATGCTCACCAATGCAAATGGCCTGACCACGGCGGCGGGTAAGGACGAGCACGTCAGGCGCTGCCGATGAGGCCGCTGGGGCGTTCGGCGCCGGCAATCCCGTTGGGGGTATAAAGCGGTTCCTCGGTGGCAAAGAGCAGCTTCCATGCCCCCTGGGTGAAGCGCCCCAGGGCATCGATGATCTGCCCATTTTCAGCGTTGACCTGGAGGATGCAACGCACGAGTTCACTGCGATCTGCCGCCAGATCCGGCAAGGTCATGCCGCATCCTTGCCGGGCCTGCCGTTGCGCCTCCAGGTCCGCGATGGCGCGATAGAGTTCGCTTTTGGCGGCGGCGATGGGAGGGAGATCCAGGGTGGCTCCGCTACTCAGGGTGCGGCGCTCCTGCTGCAGTTT
>JAJYQY010000091.1 GCA_021794385.1 Pseudomonadota bacterium
CTTTCTTCCAGTTGACGGAGGCGTTGGCGGGCGCGCTGCACAACCGGGTCAGGAACCCCGGCAAGCCGGGCGACCGCCAGTCCATAACTCTGCGCGGCTGGACCACTCTCTACCCGATGTAGAAACACGACCTGATCGCCTTGTGTCAGAGCGTCGAGATGGGCATTGCGCAAACCGGGCATATCCAGCTCCGTCAATTCAAAATAGTGAGTGGCAAAAAGTGTGCGGGCGCCCCGTTCCGCCAGGGCTTCCGCTGTGGCCCAGGCGATGGACAGGCCGTCGTGGGTGGCCGTACCCCGACCGATTTCATCCAGAATCACCAAGCTTTGTGCCGTGGCGAGATGGAGGATACGCGCCGTTTCGCTCATTTCCACCATGAAGGTGGAACGACCTCCGGCGAGATCGTCGGCGGCGCCGATACGGGTGAAAATCTGGTCGATGGGGCCGATGATCGCTTCGCGGGCAGGCACCCAACTGCCGATGTGGGCGAGCAGGACGATGAGCGCCGTTTGCCGCATGTAGGTGGATTTGCCGCCCATATTGGGACCGGTAATGAGCAACATACGCCGTTCTTCGTCAAAATCGAGATCGTTCGGGACAAAATTGCTGCCAATCTGAGCTTCGACGACCGGATGACGGCCGTCATGGATGTGTAACACCGGTTCCGCGACGAAATGCGGGGCGCTCCAGTGCAGGGTGACGGCGCGCTCGGCCAGTGTGCTGAGCGCGTCCAGTTCGGCGACTGCGGCCATGGCGTCCTGTAAGGCCGGCACCTCGGGTGATAGGGTTTCCAGCAGTTGCGTGAAGAGCAGACGTTCCCGGCTCAGGGCCAGACTTTCCGCCGAGAGGGCCTGGTCTTCAATCGCTTTCAATGCATCATTGATGTAACGTTCGGCGTTCTTGGTGGTCTGGCGGCGGCGATAGTCGTCGGGAATGGGGCCCTGGTAACTGCGGGCGATTTCGATATAAAAACCATGTACCCGGTTGAACTGGATTTTGAGCTGAGCGATGCCGGTGCGCTGGCGCTCCTGCTGCTCCAGGTCACGCAGCACCTCCTGCAGATTCCGGCTGAGTTGCTGCAGGCGATCCAGCTCCGCATCGTGGCCGGCACGGATGTAGCCTCCATCCCGCTGGGTCATGGGTGGAGTGTCCACCAGGGCCTTTTCCAGCAGGATGCGGAGGCTGACGAAAAGCGCTATGCGCTCATGAAAGACGTCCAGGGCGGGATGCCCTGTTTCCTGGAGGACGAGCCGCAGTCCGGGGAGTGCCTGGAGGGTGCTGCGGAGCTGGGCGAGATCGCGGGGGCTGGCGTTGTTCAGGGCTATGCGGGTGAGAATGCGTTCGGCGTCCGCGATACCGTGCAAGGCTTTCTGAATGGCAACCGGTCCGCTGCCTGGGGTGAGTGCGGCGACGACTTCCTGGCGGGCCGCCACCACGGGTCCTTGCCGCAGCGGCCGCAAGAGCCAGCGGCGGAGCAGGCGCGCACCCATGGTGGTCTGGGTTTTTTGCAGCAAGGCGAGCAGCGTAGGGCCATTCCCATGCATGCTTTCCACCACCTCCAGCGCCCGTAAAGCGGTTGCGTCGAGATGGAGCTCCTCCTCGGCGCGCTCCGGATGAATCCGCTGGATTTGGCTCAGACTGCTGCGCAACCGAGTCTCGGCATAGTTCAGGAGTGCGGCGGCAGCGCGCAGGGCGAGGGGCCAGTCATTACACCCGAAACCCACCAGCCGTTCTCCGAAATAGCGTTCAAGTACTGCATCGCAGCGTCGCGTCTGAAAGCCGGTTTTCTCCAGAAATTGCAAGTTTTTCGGGTCGATTCCAGGGGGGACCGACGTATCTTCCGGGGCGATGATTTCGGCGGCAGGGCGGCGCGCGAGCATATCCGCGACAGCCGTGTCGGCCACTTCACGCACCATGAGGCGGCCGCCGGCGGCGTCCAGCCAGGCCATGCCGCAATGTGTGCCTTCCGGACACAGGGCGAGCAGCAGGGGCTCCTGTCCGCCATCCAGCAGGGCACCGTCAATGATGGTGCCGGGGGTGATGATCCGCACTATGGCGCGTTCCACCGGACCCTTGGCAGTAGCGGGGTCGCCGATCTGCTCACCGATGGCCACTCGTTCGCCCAGACGCACCAGTTTGGCGAGATAGCCATCTACGCTCTGGACGGGTACCCCGGCCATGGGGATGGCCCGTCCCGCGCTCTGCCCGCGGCTGGTGAGAGTGATGCCGAGGAGCGGGGCGGCCTTTTCGGCGTCGTCAAAAAATAGTTCGTAGAAATCCCCCATGCGGTAGAACAGCAGGGCATCCGGGCACTGTTCCTTGAGCTCGAAGTACTGGCGCATCATGGGGGTGTGCCGAAGGGCGCCGGGATCATTCACCGGGCCGGCGCCCCGTTCCCGCTCCGCAAGCGGCGGGGCGGGTGTGCTGCGCTGTTCCATCGCGACGGGTTGCTTGTTTTTCGGCTCAGGCCGATGCCATCCGATAGATCTCGTCCTTGAGGGCGAGGCGGCGTTTTTTCATTTGTTCCAGCACGCTCTCGCCGGCGGTAGCATCGTTGCGCTCGATATGTTCGATTTCCGCGGTGAGGGCGTTGAACTCGTCAAGGGCCTTGGCAAAGTGCACATTACTTTGTTGCAGGACATCCATGTGGGCCGCGAGTTGGGGAAATTCCTTTTTCAGATCCTGGTGTTCCGTTTGCATCTTGCGCTCCTTCCGGTTGCCTGGGCCCGAGATCAGGCCTAGGGTGCTAGCCTACGAACTGCAAATTAGCATTGTGCCCGTTGGCTGGGCAAGCGTCTGCGTCCTTGTGGTTGAAGGAAACGGGAGTGGGCGTTACCATGAATAACAGCAAATATGACTTCAAGGGCTCCAAGACGATCAGGAAACGGGAGGTGCAAGCCAGCATCCAGGGGATCAACTGCGGGTGTCGGGCAAGCGCAGGGACAAGTTGCAGACGATCATTGCCGCTTGCGCGGGCAGGGTTTTCGGTTCCGCCCCTACGGTTCAGTAATTTTCGGGATTGACCATGAAAGACGCTGTCCTGCGGGCTAGGCACTCCTTGATGCCCACAGATCGTCCTTCGACCGGGCCGACGCTGCGGGCCAGTAAGGGGCGGTTTCGGCTTCTGCAGGTCTTGGGCGGCGATGGCCGTGGCGGGGCGGATCAGGTTGCCCTGGCGTTGGCCGATGGCCTGCACGAGCAGGGTTTTGCGGTGGCGTTCTTCGTGCCTGAGGGCTTCGTGCGCCATCAGCGGGAGCGCCTGCGCGGGCGGGCGGTCACCGTTGCCCAGTCATTTTCCCCCTTCAGCGTAGCGACCCTGGGGGCCCTGCGCCGGGCGGCGCAAGGGACTGATCTGGTGCTTACCCATGATTCCCCGGCCCGGCATCTGACCCTGACGGCCAAGGCCCTGGGTGACCTGCAAGCCCCTTTGTGGTTCATGCGTCATTGCATCGTGCGCCCGCCGGCCCTGCCCTGGGCGCCTTGGCAGCGGCTCTGGGTGGCGCATCAACTGGCCGCCAGCGAAGTGATCGCCGAGAGTCTCGTCGCCAGCGGCTATCCTGCCCAGCGGGTCACCCGTCTTTATGCGGGCCGCGATCTCTCGTCTTTTTTCACGGCAGACTCTCCGACCATCGGCGTGCTGCGGGGCCGTCTCGGCCTTGATCTCCATCCGGCGCCTTTTTGCATCGGCATGGTGGCCCGTTTCGATCGCTGGTCGGGCTGGCATCCCGAGGTGGCGCATCCCAAAGGCTTTGATGTGCTTTTCGCAGCCCTGTCGCGGCTGGATTTTCCCTATCGCGTCCTGCTGCTGGGTCCGCCTCATCCAGAAGACCACGAAGCCCTGCGCGCCATGGCCCAGATCCACGGCGCGCGTCCCGACTGGCTGATTTTTCTCGGCTTTCAGAATGACATCTCGGCCTATTATGGGCTGATGGATGTGAATGTCCTACCCTCGCGGCGCGAGGGGCTGGGTCTGGCGCTGGTGGAAGGACTGGCCGCCGGGGTGCCGGTGTTGGGTAGTGGCAGCGGCGGTATTCGCGAAGTGATCCGGGATGGGCACAATGGTTTTTTCTTTCCGGAGGGTGACGCTGTCGCCCTGGCAGGTCTGTTGATCCGGCTGGCGCAGGATCCGGAGTTGCGGCGGCGCCTGGGTGAGGAGGGCAGACGACAACTGCAGGAGGCCGCCTTTGATGAAGGCCACCTCGTGGATGGTTTTATGGACTGTTTGGCACGGGAGCATCCGGTCTCTGTGCAAGGCGAGAGGATGCCGTAACGCGGTGGGGGAAAGGGCAGTGGGGTGTAGGCGCGGTATCATCACAGGAGCGCAACGGGTGGAAGCAGTGGAACAGCAATTGCAGGCATTGGTGGGGCGGCCGCCCTGTTCAACCGCGAGGTAGTGTTTCCCTGGCGACGATGGTGGGATGCCAAGGCGGATGCGGCCCCAAGGATGACCGCAGGGCGGATGGTGTGTGCCATGCTTTCGGAAGCATCGTCCTTCCCGCCGCGCGCAGGAAGGACGCCGGGATCAATTGCGGTTGCCGCCGAAGATTTCGAGCAGCGCCATGAAGAGGTTGATGATATCCAGATAGAGACCGACGACCAGCAGGACTGGCTCCTGAATGCCGCCGCGAATCATCCGCTGGGTGTCAAAAAGGATCAGGCCGCTGAAGACCAGCACCAGGACGCCCGCAATGGCGA
>JAJYQY010000065.1 GCA_021794385.1 Pseudomonadota bacterium
CAAAGCTGCGGGATGCCCCTGCAATTTGATCCCCAGGGCGGGGGGAGTGAAGCCGATGGTACGCGCAGTACCCGCTATTGCAGTTATTGTTATGCCCATGGCCAGTTCCGGGAACCCGCCCTCACCGTGGAAGTCATGCAGCAACGGGTGCGCCAGTTGATGCGCGAACGCCATGCGCCCTGGTATATTCGCGCCTACATGGCCCACCGGATTCCCACCCTGGCCCGTTGGCGTGGCTGCACACGCAGCAAGCCGCAGTCAGGCCTTTAGGCTACGGCGGATAAGGGGCAACGGACAAAGGCCCGGCGCACTCCCCCCTCGGGGGTATTGCCGGAAATGCACTGCTAGCGCATATTATGCGTGCCCTGCTGAAAAGGGGTAAACCACCATCTTTGGAGAAACACTATGCATAAGATCAAGACCGTTATTGCCATGGTACTGGCCTCTTCTTTCCTCGTCGCCGGCGTAGCCAGCGCCGCTGACGCTACCGCACCTGCCGCTCCGGCCAAGCACAAGGTAATCAAGAAGCACTTCGTCAAGAAGCATTATGTGAAGCACGTCAAGCACATGAAGAAGGCCCCTGCCAAGAAGGCCGCCCCCGCCATGTAATTGGCAGTAATCGGACCCCGGACGGAGTTTCCCGCCCGGGGTTTTTTTGGTGAAAGGCCTAGAGGGCCGCCCGTGGCCGCCGGCCGCGCCGTGGCTTGAAGGTTTCCATCAAGGCTTCCCCCCGTTGCGCCAATTCCTTGAGCAGATCGCCATGCTCGCCCACCCGGTCGCGCACTTCGGCAATGGCGGCCAGAATCTGGGTCGGTTCCCATTCCGGTACCATCCGGGAGACACGCTCCATGAGCGCGCGCCTCTGCATTTCGCGCTCCCGACGGATGCGCGGGCTTTCCTGCAGGGAACGTTTCTGCTGTTCCAGTTTGGCCAACTGCTCACGCAGCTTACTTTCTGTCTGCCGCTGCTTCTCTTCCAGTTCCAGCAAACGCTCTTCTGCCGAACGACGGCGGCGTTTCTTCATGGTTTCTGCTTCCATAATCGCTCACTCCTCATGAACCCTAAGTCCATATCAACAATATTAAAATGATACCAGCCGTTAAAATTATGTCAGGTAGACTTTGCTTTTGCAAATACGAAAGCGTCGGCGAAGATATGTTCGGCATTCAACCCGGCATCCTGCAATGCCCTGGATAAGTCCATGACCATGTCGGGGTGGCCACAGATATAGACATCGAAAGCACCCGGATCGGGAATGTCCGCCAGGACCTGGGGAATGACATAACCGCTACGCCCTGACCATGCCGCAGCGGGCCGGGAAACGACCTGAGTCAATCGGAAATGGGGATGTTGCCGTTGCCATTGCATCAGGAGATCCTGGTAATAAAAATCTTCGGCATGGCGTACCCCCCAATAAAAGTGGATGGGCCGCTCATCTCCTTGGGCAAACAGGGCTTCCAGCATCCCTTTAATCGGTGCAAAACCGGTGCCGGTGGCCACCATCAGCAAGGGCCGCCGGGATTCCTGGCGTACAAAAAAAGTGCCGAGGGGGCCCTCAAAGCGCAGGATGTCTTTTTCTTTCATGTGCTCAAAAACGTGGGTGGTAAACCGCCCACCCGCCACCCGCTTGATGTGCAACTCCAGAAACTCGTCATTAGCGGGGGAGTTGGCCAGGGAAAAACCCCGCCGGCCACCGTCTTTCAGGAGAATATCGATATATTGCCCGGGCAGGAATTGCAGCCTCTCGCTGGCCGGAATCTTGAGAAAGAGGGCGCGCACGTCAGGGGCCAGATCGACTATACGCGCGACCCTGGCCGGCAGGGTTTTAATCTGGATATCCTTGGCAGCACCAATCTCCCGTATCTCGATGACCACGTCCGATAAAGGCATGGCCTGGCAGAAAAGGGCCATGCCGGCCTTTTTTTCGCCTTCGGAAAGGGCCTTTTCTTCCGCATCCCCATAATCTACCCGCCCCTCCAAAAGGCGCCCCTTACAGGCGCCACAAGCGCCGTTGCGGCAACTAAAGGGAATATTAAAACCATGGCGCAGTGCCGCTTCGAGAATGGTTTCATCCGCGTCACAATCCATTTCATGGCCGCTGGGCTCAATACGCAAACGATAAGTCATCGGTCTATCCTTGTACCGTTTCAAAAAGCAGATGGTGATCAGGGCAAAAAGCGGCGCGCGATCTGCTGTGGCAGGAAGTGTTTTGCGCCTTTCCGCAGTGCCGTCGCCAAGCCAGGGACTGCGCCACCTCAGTGTCCCGCCTTAGCGAAGTAGAAGTCCCAGCGATTGACAATGCGGCAGAAGAGTTCTGCCGTTTGTTGCGCATCGTAGAGCGCCGAATGGGCTTGCTGGTTATCCCATTCCAGACCCGCTGCCCGGGCCGCCTTGGCAAGAACCGTCTCGCCGTAGGCAAGGCCCGCCAGGCTCACCGTATCAAAGGTGCTGAAGAGGTGAAAGGGATTGTTTTTGACCTGTGTCCGCTGCTCCGCCGCCTTGACAAAGGCCAGATCAAAGGCGGCATTGTGCCCCACCAGAATGGCGCGACGGCAGGCAGCGGCCTTGACGGCGGCACGGATGGGACGAAAAAGGCCGGCCAGGGCCTCGGCCTCCGGTACCGCCCCGCGCAACGGGTGATGGGGATCGATGCCGGTGAAGGCCAGGGCGGCAGGGTCCAGCACCGCCCCCGCGAAGGGCTGGACATGGAAGTGGTGGGTGGCCAGCGGGCGCAGCATTCCGGCCTCACCGCCGATGATCACGGCAGCGATCTCCAGCAGGGCATTGCGCCCGGCATCAAAGCCGGAAGTCTCCACATCCACCACTACCGGCAAGAACCCACGGAATCGACCGCCAATATAGCTGCCTGCTGCCAAAAGCCTTACTCCATCCGGCGCGAAGAAAAGGTAAGCGCCACTGGCGCCGCCAGAAGGACCGCCGTTGACGTGCTCAGGGCCACCGCCGCCGTGAGCATGATCATGACAATGAGCTGCATGGATACCGCCGCCAGCGGGGACACGCCCGCGAGGATCATCCCGGCGGTAATGCCGGGGATATGGATCATTCCCACACTTTTCAGGCTGTCGATGGTGGGGATGAGGGCCGAGCGCACCACCACACTGTACAGCGGTCGCATGGCCTGCCGGCGATCGGCCCCCAGCGCCATCATGGCCAGCAGGGCGTCTTCACGATGATCCACCTCGGCGCGCAGGCGGTTGAGGGCCAGAGAAACGGCATTCATGGCATTGCCGATGATCATGCCGCCAATGGGCACCAGCGATTCGCCCCGCCATTGTACCAGACCCGAGACCAGCATCCACGCCAGGGTAGCCGTCGTGGCCACGGCGATGCTCCCTACCCCGATCCAATAGGCGTGGGGAATACCGGCGCCCCGCCGACGATTGAAGGTGCCTGCCGCCAAGGTCATGGCGAGCAGAAAGAACACGAGCAACCACGTCTGCTGCTGGCGGAAGAGCCAGGCGAGGAGCAAGCCCATGATCCCCAGTTGCACGGTGGCGCGCAGGGAGGACCAGAGCAGGTCACGGCCGATACCCAGCTTCTGCCAGGCCGAGATGGTCCAGGCGCTGCCCAGCAGGCCCAGCATCCCGACCACGGCCCAAGGGGAGAACTGTCTGTAAAAGTCCGGGCCCGGGCTCATCGGGCCCCGGTCGCTTCCGGCAATACCCGCCAGCGCCCCGCCACAAAACCTTCCAGGGGACGATAGCGGCGCTTGTAGTCCATCTTGGTACTTCCCGACACCCAGTATCCCAGGTAAAGGTGGGGCAGGCCCAGGCTGCGCGTCCAGGCCATCTGCCAGAGGATGGCATAAACGCCCAGCCCCCGTGCGGACATTTCCGGGGCATAGAAGGTATACACAGCCGAAACCCCCGCCGGAACGATGTCCACCAGGGCCACCGCCACCACCTCGGCCTCCAGGGAGAATACCAATAACCTGGCATCCACGCCCCCCGTTTCCAGGATCATTTCCTGATAGAGCCTGAGACTCTCCTCATCCATGCCCCCGCCCGGATGGCGCAGACGCTGATAGCGACCGAAGAGGGCGGCGTGGGCGGCATCCCAATGGGGGGTACGGACCGCCACCTGCAGATCCTCATTGCGTCGCCAAACCCGGCGCTGGCCGCGATCCGCCTGAAAGCACTCCACTGGAATACGCACCGAGATACAAGCATCGCAATTGGGACAGGCGGGCCGGTAGGCCAGGCCGCCATTGCGCCGAAAGCCCTTTTGCAGCAGGGCGTTGTAGGGAGCGCTACCGAGGACCTGCTGCGGATCGCTGAGAATCAGCAGTTCGTCCTGATCGGGCAGATAGGGACACGACTGCGGGGCCGACAAATAAAAGGCCATGCCGTTAAAGAACCTGGCCAAGGGGCAGCGTCAGTTGCCAGCGATGATCCAATGGGGTCGCGCGGAGGCGCTGGAGCCGGGCCAGAAATTGCTCCCGCGGTAGCTCTTCAGCCCCCATGCTTTCCAGGTGGGGTGTAAGGAATTGCGTATCAATGAGCCCGTAACCCCAGAGTTGCAGGTGCCTAGCCAGGAGCACCAGGGCCAGCTTGGAGGCATCGGCCACCCGGCTGAACATCGACTCGCCAAAAAACAATCCGCCCAGGGCCACGCCATAGAGACCCCCTGCCAGCGTGGCTCCGGACCAAACCTCCAGAGAATGGGCTTGACCGGCATGAAAGAGCCCCAGATAGGCCCCACGCATCTCGGCAGTGATCCAAGTACCACCCTGCCCCGCACGCGGCGCCGCACAGGCATCCAGCACCGTCGGGAAGGCTTCATCCACGCTGAAACGCCAGACTGCGGACCGCCCGGCCTTGCGCAGGCTGCGACTGACATGGATACGCCCGGGGAAAAGGACCCCCCGCGGGTCTGGAGACCACCAGAGGATAGGATCCCCCTCGCCGAACCAGGGAAATATCCCCTGGCTATAGGCCTGGAGCAGACGTTCCTGACGCAGGTCCCCGCCGACGGCCACCAGATTGCCAGCCACCCTGGCGGGATCGGCAAAGGGCAGCACCGGGCCGGAGCGCCGCAGTAAAACCGGGCGAGCGTCATCGGGACGCATGACGCCGCCAGAGCCCTTCCATCGCCAGGCGCCTCCGCCTATCTTCGATCATCGGCACGCATCATGTGCTACGCCCTGCCTGAAAATCCCGCAGGGCCTGCACCCGCGCCTCCAGACTGGGGTGCGTGGCGAAAAGCCCATGCCAGCTACCCGAGATATAGGCCGTAGCCATGGGCTCCCGCAGGGCATCATGATGCACCTGCATGGCCTCCGCCCGCTGGTGAATCCTTTGCAGGGCGGAGATCATCGGCATCACCCCCACCTGCTCGGCGGCAAAGCGGTCGGCGGCAAATTCGCGGTGCCGGGAAAACCAGGTAATGGGGATCAAGGCCAGGAAGGACAAACCGATCTGGAGGACGATGGAAACCATAAAAGCCACCATGGGCTTGTCGTCGAACTGCCGCGCCGCCAGCATCGCCAGCCAGAAGACAAAGGTGTTCATCAAGCCCTGCAATAAAGTCGTGCTCAGCATGTCGCCGTTGTACACATGCCCCATTTCATGGGCCAGGACCGCCCGCACCTCGTTATCATCCAGCAGGTTCACCAGCCCGCTGCTCACCGCCACCATGCTGTGATTGCGCCCCGGGCCGGTCGCAAAGGCATTGGGTTCGTCATTCCAGTACACCCAGACTTCCGGCATGCCAACGCCCAGACGCTGCGCCAACTGCGCCACGCTATTGTAGACCAACCGCTCCTTGGCCGTCTGCGGCACCTCGATGCGCTGCATCTGCATACCCGTACGCGCCAGGTGCTTGGACATCAGCAGCGAAATAAAGGCGCCGCCAAAGCCGATCACCAGGGCCCAGAGGAGATCCATGCTGTTCACCGAGCCGCGCAAGTCGATGCCAAAGGCGGGCAACACCAACTGCACCAAAACCGTAAAAGTGATGGATAGGGTGAGAAATATCAGGAGATTCGCCACTACCAACAACAGAATACTTTTCATGGACTTCATACGCTCATACTCCATCTATTGTTTTATAAGACAAGTAAATAGATAACCTCTACTGCCGTCAAGGGCTTGCGGGGATCTTCAGGCAATGACCGAGGGCTTGGGGGCGGGGAGCGACATGGTAGGGGAACACACCCAGACAAGGGCCTGGCAAGCCCTCCTGCAAGCCTTCCAGCGTGCCTGCCGCCACCGGCTGCGGACGCACGCGGTTGCCTACCCAGCCGCCCCAGGGCAGCCCGCGCCGGATGATAGCCTCGGCGCTCAGGAGGGCGTGATTGATGGCACCGAGGCGCAAGTCCACCACCAGCACGACCGGCAACCCTAAGCCTAGCGCCAGATCCGCAAAGCTCCGTCCATCCCCCAAAGGCACCAGAAAGCCGCCCGCCCCCTCGACAATCACCCGGTCCACTCCCGCTGCCTGTTCCTCCAGGAAACGAAGGATGGCATCCAGGTCGATCCGCTGACCCGCCTGCCGCGCCGCCCAGTGGGGGGCAATGGCAGGGGGAAAGGCATACAGATTGCACTCCTCCCGACTGCGCGGGGGGACACTGGCCTGACGGAGGATTTCCACGTCTTCCCAGATTCCATCCACGGCCCCGGATACCACCGGTTTGAGCCCTGCCACCCGTTCACCCCGGGCGGCATAAGCATGGACCAGCGCCGCACTCACCACGGTTTTGCCCACCCCCGTATCCGTGCCGGTCACAAAAAAACCCTTCATTCTGCTGGATCCGGCCGTTGGCAGAGGGGTTTTGCCGCGACTTCGGCCCGAGCCGTCGTTGTTCTTGGCGAAAGCCCGCGCCCGGCAGGCGAACTGTTTGAGCGCGCAACGCGAGTTTTCGCCTGCCAGCGGGATGAGCCGTAGAACAACAGGCAAGGGCCGCCGGAGCAAAAAACCCCTCTACCAACGGCCGGATCCAGAGTCATGCCAACGACCATTGGCGGGGTTTTGCCGCGACCTTCGGCCCATGGCGTTGCCAGCTTCATCGCCGCCCCAATCTCCCCAACGGTACCGCCACCGCACCATCGGCCAGACGTTCCTGACGCGGCCCGGCACCCCAGGCATGTCCGTAAACCACTTCATAGGTGGCCGGCAGTCGCCCCTCCACCCGAAAAGCCGCGTAGGCCGCACGCAAACGCTCCAGGCGCCGCGGCGTCAGCAGGCCACGGGCGCGCGCCTGCAGGGCATTGGTTGCCCCCACCGCGCGCAGGTCGCGGAGGAGGGCCTCCAGGGAGGGATAGGTGAGCTGATAATGTTCCACATCCATGACCGGCATCTCGAAACCCTGTCGCACCAAGGCATCCCCTATGTCGTGCATATCCAGAAAGGGGCTGACATGCGCCCCTTGATCCACCGCGGCAAAGGCACGGCGTAATTCGCGCAGGGTGTCTGGACCCAAAGTGGAGAACATCAGCAAACCGCCGGGACGCAGGACGCGGGCGAACTCGCGCAGGACCTGATCCAGGTCGTTGCACCACTGTACCGTCATGTTGGCGTAGATGAGGTCCATGGAGGCGCTTTGCAAGGGCAGGCTTTCGGCATCTGCCTGACAATAGTGCTGACGCTGCCGCCAGCGCTTGCGCCGCCGCGCCTCGCGCAACATGCCGGCGGCCAGATCCAGGGCCAGGACCCGGGCGCGGGGGTAGCGGGCATTGAGCCGGCGTGCGCCCAGACCCGTTCCGCTGCCGACGTCGAGGATCCATTGCGGCGCCAGTTTGACCAGATCCAGACGCTCGATGAGCTGCGCGCCCACCCGATCCTGCAACACTGCCGCCGCCTCATAGCCGGCGGCGGCACGGCTGAAGGCGCGGCGCACGGCGCGCTTGTCAAAGGGCTGCGCCGCGCCCGTCCTCACGCCAGCCATTCCTGCAAGATCCGGGCGCACTCGGCAGGAGCGGAAAGAAAGGGGGCATGCCCGAGCGTCGCAAAGCTTGCATAACGGCTGCCCGGCAGGGCGGCATGGAGCCATTGCGCCGCTGCCGCCGGCACGATGCGATCCCGTTCGCCGTGCAAAATCAGCATCGGCAGGCGAGAGGGCGGGAGTTCCTGCCGCAGGTCTTCATCGCGCAGGAGCGCCAGCCCATCGGCCAGGCAGCGCGGATCCGGCAGGGGCCATCCGCGCATGGCGTTGAGCTGCAGCCGCGCCTGGGGGTCGTCCATCACCTGCAGGGCCAGAAAACGCCGGCGCGTCCCCTCCGGGTCCGAGTGCAAGGCCTCGGCAAAACCCGCCAAGGTGGCGGCATCGACCCCCCAGGGCCAATCGGGGCGCCGGCGAAAGGCCGGCGAGGCCGCCATCAGGATGAGACCCGAGAGCAGATCCGGTCGCCGCGCCGCCAACCCCAAGGCGAGGAGGCCGCCCAGGGACCAGCCCAGGAGCAGGGGGGATTCCCCTTCCCCGGCCAGCATGGTCGCCAGGGCCGTCAGACTGCCCTCCCAGCCAAGGCCGGCAGCGCAGGGGGTGGCACCATGGCCGGGCAGGTCATAACGGACACAGCGAAAGTGCGGCGTCAGATAAGCCAGCCAGGGGTCGAAGACGCGCCCTTCCATGCCCCAGCCATGGAGCAGGACCAAAGTCCGCCCCTGCCCCGCCACCTGTCGAGCCCAGTTCATCGGCATTGCTCCAGCGCCGAGCGCAACCGGTCCACATCCTCCGGCGCATGGGCCGCGCTCAGGGTGATGCGCAGGCGCGCCGCGCCCATGGGCACCGTCGGCGGGCGCACGGCGGGCACATAAAAACCCTGTTCCCGCAAGGCCCGGCTCAGGGCCAGGCTGGGCCCGGCTTCTCCCACCAGGAGCGGCTGAATGGGCGTGTCGCTCGGCATCCAGGAGCCCGACGTAGTTGCCCCGCGCAAGCGCCTGACATGGGCGTGCAGACGTTCCCGCCGCCACTCCTCCCCCTGCACCAGCGCCAGGGCCGCCAGCGCCGCCGCCGCCAGCATCGGCGGAAAGGCGGTATGATAGACGAAGCTGCGCGCCCGATGACGCAAGAGGTCGATGAGGGTCTGGCTGCCCGCCACAAAGGCGCCATAGACGCCAAAGGCCTTGCCCAGTGTGCCCATGCGCACGCCGACCCGGGCCGGATCCAGTTGCCAGTGCGCCGCGCTGCCCCGCCCACCCGCGCCGACGACACCAAAGGCGTGGGCCTCATCCAGGATGATGGTGGCATCGTAACGCTCGGCAAGGCGGACGAGATCCGCCAGGGGGGCAATGTCGCCATCCATGCTGAATACCCCATCGCTGACGATCCACCGTTGTCCCCCGGAATGGCGCTGCAGGAGGGTTTCGAGATGGTTGAGATCACCGTGGCGATAGCGCTGCAGGCGCGCCCCCGCCAGACGCACGCCATCCACGAGGGAGGCGTGATTGAGACGATCGGCAAAGACCCTGTCACTGCGCCCCACCAGCGCTGCAAAAATGCCCAGATTGGCCAGATAACCGCTGCCGAAAAGCAGCACCGCCTCCACCTCCAGCCACTGCGCCAGGGCCGCCGCCAGGGCCGCATGCACGGGCCGCTCTCCGCCCAGCAGCGGCGCCGCCCCCGCGCCCACGCCGCTACGCGCCATTTCCGCCTGGGCCGCCGCCCGCAGCGCCGGGTGCCCCGCGAGGCCGAGATAATCGTTACTGGCAAAAGAGATGAGCGCATGGCCCTGCGCATCGCGCAAACGGATACCGCCGTCACCCTCGGGCTGCAATGGCTGTAGCTGCCGCCACAGTCCGGCCGCCCGCAAGGTGGCCAAAGCTTCTTTCCAGCGCGCTTCCTGAGGAGGATTCATGCCCCCTTATAGGAATGGGGCGGCCACTTGTCAACGGCGGGCGGGGCAAGGACAATCAAGATCCCGCTCACGGATAACGATCTGCCCATGCCGGACACCCGCCCCCGCCTCCTGAGCACCCCCCTCCTCAGCCTGCGCGACTGGATCTTCCCCGAGCGTTGCCGCCTCTGCGCCGCACCGGGTGCCGCCCTCTGTGCCGATTGCTTCGGCGAACTGCCCCGGCTCACCGCCACCCGCTGCCCCATCTGTGCGCGCCCGCAGGCCGACAACAGCCCCTGCGGCGCCTGCCAGCGGCAAGCCCCAGGCTTTGCCGCCGTCTACACCCCCTTTGCCTATGCCGCCCCCCTCGATGGCGCCATCCAGGCATGGAAGTTTGGCGGCCGGCTCGACTGGACCCTCGCCCTCGCCGAGGCCTGGCTGAGCGCCTGGCAGCAGCCCCCGGCCCTCCCCCAGGCCCTCGTTCCCGTCCCTCTGCACCGCAAGCGACTACGCGAACGCGGCTTTAACCAGGCCGCCCTCCTGGCGCGCTGCTGGGGGCGGGCCTGGGATATCCCCGTCCGCCTCGCCGCTCGCCGCCAGCGGGATACGGCCCATCAGGTGGGCCTCCGGGCAGAACAGCGACGGCACAACCTCCGCGATGCCTTTCGCATCCACGGCCCCCTGCCGGAGCAGGTGGCCATCGTCGATGATGTCTTCACCACCGGCACCACCGCCAGCGTACTCGCCGAGACCTTGCGCGCGGCAGGCTGTCGGCACGTCGATGTCTGGGTCCTGGCCCGCGCCCTATGAACCGGACAACGGCAGTTGGCGGATCCAATAAAATGAAAGCACCTCACCCGCTGCAGATCATCCTCTACGAGCCGGAGATCCCGCCCAACACCGGCAATGTCATCCGCCTCTGCGCCAACACCGGCGCCACCCTCCACCTCGTCGAGCCCTTCGGCTTCGCCTGGGATGATCGCCGCCTCAAGCGCGCCGGCCTCGATTATCACGAGTTCGCCCAGGTCCGGCGCCACCCGCACTGGCCGGCCTGCCTGGCCGCCCTCGGCGATGCCCGCCTCTTCGCCTTCAGCACCAAAGGCCAGCACCATTATCATCAGGTCCAATATCAAGCCGGGGATGCCCTCCTCTTCGGCCCCGAGACCCGGGGTCTGCCCAGCGAAGTTCTCGCCACCCTCCGTCCCGAACAGATCCTGCGTCTGCCCATGCAGGCGGGCCAGCGTAGCCTCAACCTTTCCAACGCCTGCGCTGTGGCCCTTTTCGAGGCGTGGCGCCAGCTCGGCTTTCCCGACGCCGCCCGATAAAACCGACGGTCCGGGCCATCCCAATCCCGCTGGCCCAATTATCTGGATTTTACCGTCTTTTTGCGGCAGACTTTGGGCCTTGCATGGTCCTCAGCGGAATCTATGTCTGGCGAAACTCACATCCTCGTGCTCCATGGACCCAACCTCAACCTGTTGGGCACTCGCGAGCCTGGTCACTACGGTCGGCACACCCTCGCCGCCATAGATGCCGGCCTGCAGGCCCAGGCTGCGGCCTGGGGCTGGCACTTGGAGAGTGTGCAGAGCAATGCCGAGCACGTCCTCATCGACGCCATCCATCGCGCCCCCGGCACCGGCTGCCAGTACATCATCATCAATCCCGCGGCCTTCACCCATACCAGCGTGGCCCTGCGCGACGCCCTGGCGGCCGTCCAGATCCCCTTCATCGAGGTGCACCTGTCCAACATCCACGCCCGCGAGCCCTTCCGCCGCCACTCCTATTTTTCGGATCTGGCGATGGGGGTGATCGCCGGCCTGGGTGCCGACGGCTACCTCCTCGCCCTGCACGCCATCCATCGACGCCTTGAGAGCGTCTGAATATACCAAAGAAGAGGAAGAAGCATGGACATTCAATTTATCCGCCGTCTCGCCGAGCTGCTGCAAAAAACCGACCTCGACGAAATCGAGGTGGTGGATGGCGAAAGCAAGGTACGCATCACCCGTCATCAACCGGTGACGCAGCACTTCCAGCCCGCCGCCAGCGTGCAGACGGTAGCAGCGGTACCCACCGGGACTGCCGGCAACCCGCCCAGCACTCCCGTATCGGCATCCGTTCCGGACCTCCCCGAAGGGTACATGATCAAATCGCCCATGGTCGGTACCTTTTACCGCGCCGCAACCCCCGATACCGCCCCCTTCGTGGAGGAAGGCAGCATCGTCAAGGCCGGACAGGCCCTGTGCATCATTGAAGCCATGAAGCTGCTCAATGAAATTGAGGCCGATGTGGGGGGCAAGGTGCTCAAGATCCTCGTCGCCAATGGTCAGCCCGTCGAGTATGGCGAACCCCTTTTCATCCTCGCCCCCGAGCGCTGAGATGTTTGAAAAGATCCTCATCGCCAACCGCGGAGAAATCGCCCTGCGCGTGCAGCGGGCCTGCCGGGAGCTGGGTATCCGCACCGTCGCCGTCCATTCCGAACCCGACCGCGATCTCATTCACGTCAAGCTGGCCGACGAATCCGTATGCATCGGCCCTGCCCCGAGCGACAAGAGCTACCTCAACATCCCCGCCGTCATCGCCGCCGCCGAGGTCACCGACGCCCAGGCCATTCACCCCGGCTATGGTTTCCTCTCGGAAAATGCCGATTTTGCCGAGCGGGTGGAAAAAAGCGGCTTTGCCTTCATCGGCCCGCGTCCCGAGACCATTCGCCTCATGGGCGACAAGATTGCCGCCAAGATCACCATGAAGAAAGCGGGCGTCCCCTGCGTGCCGGGCTCCGACGGCCCCTTGCCCGACGACGCCGAGGCTATGAAGGCCCTGGCGCGGCAGATCGGCTATCCGGTCATCCTCAAGGCCTCCGGCGGCGGCGGCGGGCGCGGCATGCGCGTGGTGCATACCGAGGCCCACCTCATCAATGCCGCCAGCCTCACCCGTGCCGAAGCCGGCAAGGCCTTTGGCAACCCCACCCTGTACATGGAAAAATTCCTCGAAACGCCGCGGCATATCGAGTTCCAGGTGCTCTGCGACAGTCACGGCCACTGCATCCACCTGGGCGAGCGCGACTGCTCCGTACAACGCCGCCACCAAAAAGTCATCGAGGAGGCCCCGGCACCGGGCATCAGCGCCGCGCAGCGGGCCGAGATCGGGGCCGTCGTGGTCAAGGCCTGTGAAGCCATGGGCTACCGCGGCGCCGGCACCATCGAGTTCCTCTACGACCCCGACAGCCGGACCTTTTATTTCATCGAGATGAACACCCGCGTCCAGGTGGAGCACCCGGTCACCGAGCTCATCACCGGCGTGGACATCGTCAAGGAACAGATCCGCATTGCCGCCGGCCTCCCCCTGGCCTACCGTCAGGAGGACATCATCCTGCGCGGACACGCCATAGAATGCCGCATCAACGCCGAAGACCCCGAGCGCTTCGTGCCCTCGCCCGGGCAGATCACCACCTGGCACCCGCCGGGCGGCCCCGGCATTCGCGTCGACAGCCACATCTATGCGGGCTACCGCGTGCCTCCTTATTACGACTCCATGATCGGCAAGCTCATTGCCTACGGCGTGGATCGCAACGAAGCCATCGCCCGCCTGCGCAGCGCCCTGCGCGAAACCAGCATCGAAGGCATTCAGACCAATCTCGCCCTGCACCGGCGCATCCTCGAAGAGGCCCAGTTTGCCGCAGGCGGCGTGCACATCCACTATCTGGAGGCCCTGCTCGCGCCATGAATCCCGCCTGGTGGCAGATCGAGATGACCGTACCCGCCGCCATGGGGGAGACCGTGGAAGCGCGCCTGCAGGCCGCCGGGGCGGAATGCGTGAGCTTTCTGGAAATGGGCGACGACCCCGTTTTTACCGCCGGCCAACTCTGGGAGAGCAGCCGCTGCCAAGCCCTCTTTGCCCAGGCCCCCGGTAGGGAAGCCTATCTCCATGCGCTGATCGAGGGCGAACACTGGCAACCCTACCAACCCACCGTGCAGCCGGTGGCGGAACAGGACTGGGTAGCCACCACCCAGGCGGCCTTCCCTGCGCGCGCCTTTGGTCGGCTTTGGGTGGCGCCGGGTTGGGCCGAAACGCCCCCCGGTGCCGCCGTCCTCCACCTCGACCCCGGCCAGGCCTTCGGCACCGGCGCCCACCCCACCACGGGGCTGTGCCTGCGTTTTCTCGACGCCCATATCCATGGCGGCGAAGTGCTCACCGACTATGGCTGCGGCTCGGGCATCCTCGCCATTGCCGGCCTGCTGCTGGGCGCAGGGCAGGCCCTCGGGGTGGATACGGACCCCATCGCCTTGCGCGTAGCGGCTGAAAATGCCCAGCGTAACGGCGTCGCCGAGCGCCTGCAACTGGCCCTGCCCGATGCCGCACCCACACCCCAGGCCGATCTCCTGGTGGCCAATATCCTGGCCGAGCCCTTGATCTCCCTAGCGCCGCTGCTCGCCCGACAGGTCCGGCCCCATGGCCGTATCGCCCTCTCCGGCCTGCTCCATCATCAGGAGGCGGCCGTGGCTCATGCTTACGCCCCATATTTCGCGCTGGGACCCGTACAGCGCGAAAAAGACTGGTCGCTCCTCAGCGGCCGCCGCACCCCCGGAGTTTGACCATGGAAATCACCTGCCCACGCTGCGACTCCACCTTTAGCGCCGATGCCGCCGAACTCCGCGCCCACGACTGCCAGGCGCAGTGCAGTGTTTGTGACCAGATATTTACGGTCGGCGGCGCCCTCTGCGCCGAAACGGCAAGCCCTCCCGGTGCCGGCAGACGCTGGGGTAAGCGCTTCCTTCTGTTCATCATATTCCTGCTGATTCTGGCCCTCATCGGGCAGGCCCTCTGGTGGACCCAGGGTTACAGCTATCTGGCCGCCAATGCCGAGCTGCGCGGAATCATGCTCAGCGCCGCTCAGCGCCTGGGCATGGATATCCCCTGGCCCGGCCCCAACAAACAAATCCTCATCGTCAACAGTCAGGTCACCCCCGGCAACGATAATCTGGCGCAGATCACCGGCACCATCCGCAACACGGCGGACTTCGTGCAAGCCTATCCGGTCATCTCCGTGACCCTCAATAACGTCCATGGCGCCCCCGTCGCCCACCTGCGCTTCACGCCCCAGCAATATCTCGCTCCGCCCTATCGCGCCGCAGATGGTTTCGTACCCCATACCCTCGTGCCTTTCGTGCTGAGCAGTCCCCAACTCATCACCGCCCCAGGGTATCAGGTCACCCTCATCAGTCAGCGCTAAAGGCCATGACCTCGAAAGCGGACTCGGAACCCATGTCCCTAGGCGATTGCGTCGAACTGGTGGTGCAGCAGTACCTCGCGGATCTCCAGGGAGAAACCCCGAGCAACATGCACCGCCTGGTGATGGAGGCGGTGGAGCGCACCCTCCTGGACACGGTGTTGCAGCACTGCGCGGGACAGCGGGGCGTTGCGGCGCAATGGCTGGGCATCAATCGCAATACCCTGCGCAAGAAACTGCAAAGTTACGGACTGGAGACCTGAATCAGGCCGGCCTGGGCATGGCCGGCCGCGCCATCCCCATCGGTCAGGTAGCGCTGGTAAAAACTCAGGACTCTGGGGACATAGTTCTGGGTTTCCGCATAGGGCGGGATGTGGTAGCCCGACTGTACCACCGCCTGGGAGCCGGCATTGTAAGCCGCAATGGCCAGCCGCAGATCACCCCCAAAGGTGCGCAGGAGGTGCGCCAGATAAGCCGTGCCACCGTTGATATTTTCCCGGGCGCTGAAGGCATTGCCCACCCCGAAGCGATCCGCCGTTCCCGGCATGAGCTGCATCAGGCCCATGGCGCCCTTGGGGGAGACGGCGCCGGCGTTGTAACCGGATTCGGCGCTGATGACGGCATTGATCAGGGCCTGACTCACGCCAAAACGCGCCGCCGCCGCCGCGACCAAGGGCTGATATCGCTCCCGTGCCTGGCGATTGAAGCTGGCCCGGGCTGCTGCCACGGCTATCCGCGGGGTGCGCATCACCATCCGGTAGTGGGGATTCCCCTGCGGCACGTTGGTCATATGGATCACGCCGTTGCTATCGGTATAGGCATAAATATCGGCCCGGGCCCCAGGAGCCGCCAGCGTCATCAGAACCAAGCCCAGGGCCAGCGCCCTCATTTCACCACGCGCAACTGCGGGCGTGCGGCCCTAGGGCCTTCGCCATCGGCCGCCGAGGATGGACCCGGCGTGGGGGGTGGCGGCGGCTCGGAGGGCAGGACCGGTTCGCCAAAGCCCATACCCTCCTGGGTTTCAGCGGCATAGATCGCCACCACCGCGCCCATGGGCACCTCCACCGGCCGAGCCACGCCGCCAAAGCGGGCGCTGAAGGAAATCCAGCCATCGGCCATCACCAGGCCATGGCTCGCCCGCGGCGAGACATCCAGAATCATCCGCCCGTCCCGATCATAACCGGACGGCACCGAAACCCCCGGATAATCCACCACCACCAGGACATAAGGCGTATATCCCTGTTCCAGACACCAGGTATAAATGGCATTCAACAAATAGGGCTTTGCACTTTCCGGCAACAATCCTGATTCCTCCGTTGACTTCACTGAGCTTAAAAGCCCCAGTAAAGGCAGTATATAGACGCTTTTCAGCCAATCTCAAGGCAGCGCCCACGCCTTGCCCAGCATGCATGAGCGCAAAATCGCCAACGCCGTACCAAAGAAGATCTCCAACACCATCTTTCTCGATTCTCTGCGAGCAGCCGGACAAGCGATGGAGTCGCCGACATGCTATGGCCTTTCCGGCCTGGGAAATGGCCATGTCGATAGGAACGATCCCAAACCCGTAGGTGGGGCGATTTACCGCAACGGCCGGTTTCGCTGCCCTCAGCCGGGAAATACGACCTCCTCATAGATCACGGCAAGGGGTAGACTGAGTCCGCCGAGGCAGTCCAGACGCAACTCGCCCTGGCGCAAGACTTCTCCATGCCAGTCGGCGCGGCGCCGATAGATGGTGACTTCTTGGCGATCCTGAGCAATCAGGAGATATTCCTGCAGGCTGGGAAGGGTGGTGTAGGCGAGGAATTTTTCGCGCCGGTCAATGCGCTCACTGGCCTCCGACAAGACCTCCACGAGAAGACAGGGGCGGCTGCGCCAGTAGCGTTCGCGATCCTCGGAATCGCAACTAAGGACGAGATCGGGGTAGTAGAAGATATCCTCTCCCGCCACCTGCAGCCGCACCTTCATATCGGCCACAAAGAGCTGGCAGGGTCCCCCCCGCAGATGGGGACGGAGCGCCGCAAAAAGATTGCCTGCCAAAAGCCCATGCACGTCACTGGCGCCAGCCATGGCGTAGACCTGACCGGCAACGTACTCATGGCGCAGTTCGGACAATTGCTCCCCACGCAGATATTCCGCAACGGAAAGCAGGGGTTGAGACGCAGTTTGCGCCATGATGGTCTCCCTCTATGGTCCTAGAGTTGCTCCCGGTGATAGGCCACCACCCGCTCCACCTCGTTCCGGGCCCCCAGGATCACCGGCACGCGCTGATGCAGGGAAGCGGGTTCGATGTCGAGGATGCGCTGGGTGCCGGTACTGGCGGCGCCGCCGGCCTGTTCGATGAGGTAGGACATGGGGTTGGCCTCATAGAGCAGGCGCAGCTTGCCCGATTTTTGGGGGTCACGATGATCGAAGGGGTAGAGGAAAATACCCCCGCGACAGAGGATGCGATGCACGTCGGCCACCATGGAGCCCACCCAGCGCATGTTGAAATCGCGCTTGCGCGGGCCGTCCTTGCCGGCGTTGAGCTCGTTGATATAACGCTGTACCGGCTCCTGCCAGTGGCGCTGATTGCTCATGTTGATGGCGTACTCGCCGGTATCCTCGGGGATGCGCATCTGGGTATGGGTGAGGATGTACTCCCCGATGGAGGGCTCCAGGGTGAAACCGTTGACGCCGTAACCGGTGCTGTAAACGAGCATGTTGCAGGAGCCGTAGAGGGCGTAACCGGCGCAGACCTGCTCCACGCCCGGCTGGAGAAAATCGGCAGGTTCGGCATCCCGGCCCGCAACGGGTGCCTTGAGGATGCTGAAGATGGTGCCCACGCTGATGCCCACGTCGATATTGCTGGACCCGTCGAGGGGATCGAAAAGCAGCAGGTACTTACCCCGCGGGATGCTGTGGGGAATGGGATAGGGGTTGTCCATTTCTTCGGAGACCATGCCCGCCAGGTGCCCCGTCCAGTCCATGGACTTGAGGATGGCTTCGTTGGCGATGAGATCCAGTTTTTTCTGGGTTTCGCCCTGCACGTTATCGGTACCCGCGCTGCCCAGCACCCCCGCCAGACCGCCGCGATAGACCTGGGCGCCGATGAATTTGCAGGCGATGGTGAGGTCGTTGAGGAGCCCGGCAAAGTCGCCCGTGGAGCCGGGGTAGAGGCGCGTTTCTTCGATGATGAACTGGCTAAGGGTGGTTCCGATATGCATGACACGGTCCTTTGATGATGATGCCGGGCGCCGCCCTAGAGCGCGCTCAGACCCAGGTGAAATTCCACAGGAGATTCTAGCAAGCGCGTCGTTCCCTGGTCCAACCATTGCAGAAAGTGAATATGGAAGCGATGGGCGCCGCCGCTGAATTTGGGGAAATAGTCGAGCCCGTCACGCAGGCGAATGCAAACCAGGGCCGGAGGCTGGCGCGGGTTGAGGGGAGCGCCGTAACGGCCGTCCGTAGCCTCTGCCAAAGACCAGCTACAGGACTCGCGAATCAGGTCCAGCACGAGGCTCACGCCCTCTTCCAGGCCCTCCAGGCTCTCCACCCAGGATGCCAGCAATGCGGCGATCTCTTCGGGCGCCCGCTGGCACCAGAAAGCAAGGATGGGCAGATCACAGTCCGCCAGACCACCCGGGACACCCAGGCGTCCCCGGGCCAGGTTGATGAGTTCCTGATGGCGCAGGGACTCGCCAAAAGGCGCACGCTTTTCGCGCAAGACCTGCAAGCGTTGGTCAACGCGAAACTGCAGGCTGCGCAATTGGTCGGCGTCCACCTCCGGGCTTTGCGCCCAGAGGGCGAAGGTATGGGCGAGTCGCTCCAGTTCCAGGATCAGATCGAGGCGCAGCTCGGGACGGTTGCAAAAGTCGAGGATTTCGTTACACGCCCGGAGGGCCGCGCGCAGGGTGCCGGGTGCATCGCTACCGAGAGGCGAGCGGAGCCGGGCAAACACTCCCTCCAGACGCAGAAAAAGTCGGGTGCGTTCGTTGAGAGGATATTCGTAAAGGGACATGCGCAGAGCCTCGCTATTTTTTTAGGGTGCCATAAGGCAAGGTGTGGCGCAAATTTAGGGATTCGGGCAGGAATGCGGCGGCAGCGTCGCGAGGAATTCCCGAAGCTGCCGATGCGCTGCGGCAGGCGCGCCGCTATTGTCAATGACGACATCGGCCGCGGCGAGGCGGGTGGCGCGATCGCACTGGGCAGCAAGGACGGCACGGATCTGCGCATCGCTCCAGTCCGAACGCGCCTTGACCCGCGCGATCTGCTGCTCGGGCAGACAGTCCACCACTACGACCTGATCCACCAGCGCCCCATAACCCCCTTCCACCAGCAGGGGCACGACCCAGACGATGAGAGCGTCCGGATGGGCGGCAGCGATACGCGCACTCGCGGCGATCATGGCGGCGCGGATGGCGGGATGGAGCAGGGCTTCCAGCCAGGCCCTGGCCTGGGCATCGGCGAACACGCGCCGGCGCAGGGCGGCCCGATCCAGGACGCCCTGGGGGTTCAGTATCTGCGGGCCAAAGTGGGCGACAATGGCTTCCAGGGCGGGGGTACCGGGGCGAACGATTTCCCGTGCGAGCAGATCGGCGTCGATGATGTGGGCGCCCGCTTCCGCCATCCATGCCGCAATCGTGCTCTTGCCACAGGCCAATCCGCCCGTGAGGCCAATGCGCCAGGCCATCTAGCCAGCCCCCAGCCAATGCAGATAGCCGGCAATGATCTGCCGCGGCCAGAGCAGCATCAGCCAGCCCCCCAGGGCGAGGTAAGGACCGAAGGGCATGGCATAGTCGCGCCCCTTGCCTGCCAGCACATAGGCCATGGCCACCACACCACCGCTGAGTGCGGCGATAAAAAGGGTAAGGAAAACCGCCTGCCAGCCGAGCCAGGCGCCAATCATGGCCAGCAGCTTGAGGTCGCCGCCACCCATGCCGTGGCGCCCGCTCCAGCGGTGGTAACCCACCGCCAGCAACCACAGGCTGCCATAGCCCAGCACCACCCCGGCAACGGCCTCGGGGGGGCCGACCAGGGCAAGACCGGGATGGACAAGGGCCGTCGCATTGAGCAGGAGGCCCAACAAGATACCAGGCTTGGTGATGCGATCCGGCAGTAGTTGCGTTTCCAGATCAATGACGGTGAGGGCCAGGAGGGCCCAGCTCAGGAGCAGGGCAGGAATGAGCCGCAGTTCCCAACCCAGCTCCCAAGCCACCAGCACCGTCACGGCGGCCGTCAAGAGTTCGAGGGCCGGGTAGCGGAAGGAGATGCGTACCCCGCAGTCATGGCAACGCCCGCGCAATAGCAGCCAGCTCAAGACCGGAATGTTCTCCCAGGGCCGCAGGCGATGGCCGCATTGGGGGCAGCGGGAAGGCGGATGGACGATGGACTCACCCTGCGGCAGGCGGTGCACCACCACATTCAGGAAACTGCCCAGCAGCAGACCCAGAATGCCGAGCATGGTCAGGAATAGCGGAACGGGAATAGGCATCACGGCCTCTCCTCCAGGCGCAGTTTCTGCAAACGGGCGTGCAGGGACTGCAGGCTGATGCCCAGGACCTGTGCCGCCGCAACGGTATCCATCTCTACCCGCTCCAGTGTCTCCCGGAGCAGGCGTGCCTCGGCGGCATCGAGATCTACGGCGGCACCCTCACCTTCACCGCTAGCGGGAACCGCACTCGCCGTTCTGGTGGGTTGCAAATCGGCAGCACCGAT
>JAJYQY010000026.1 GCA_021794385.1 Pseudomonadota bacterium
ACCATTCCCGTGCGCACCCGGAGGGCCTCTTGCGCCTGTCCGTCTCAATTCGGAAACCCGCAAGGAAGGTATTGGCTGGGCCTATGCGGGCTTTGTGGGCTATGCCCCCATTGCGGCGTATCTGGGGCAGGAGGGCTGGTGCATCGGGATGGAACTGCGGGAAGGTACCCAGCACGGCGCCGAGGCGACGGGCGCGACGCTGGATCGGGTCTTGCCCCGGGCCTTGGAGTTGACGAGCGCCCCCTTGCTGCTGCGCCTCGACGCCGGATTCCATGGCAAGAACATCGCCCAGGCCATCGCCCGTTACGACACCGCGCGCCGGGAGACCTCCGGTGCGCCCGTCGCTTTGCTGGTGAAATGGAACCGCCGTGGCCATGACGTAGAGGCCGTCGCAGCGCGCCGCCGTGCGGATGCAGACGCGGTCTGGGAGTCTCCCCGACCCGGCAAGCGCATGACCGTCTGGGAGGAAGGCGCCCATGTGGGTACGGTGGCCGTGTGCCGGATCTTCCGCCTCACCGAGCGCACGATCTTGGCCAATGGCCAGCGGCTGCTCCTGCCGGAGCGGACCCTGGAGGGCTGGGGTACCACCCTGCCCGGGGGCATCGATGCCCCAGCCGTGATCGCGCTGTATGCCGACCATGCCACTCATGAACCGTTCCATGCCGAGATCAAGACCGATCTGGACCTGGAGCGTTTGCCCTCGGGCAAGTTTGCCACCAACGACCTGATGCTCACCCTGGGGGCCATGGCCTACAACCTCTTGCGCATGATCGGGCAAGAGACCCTGCTCGGCCCCGAGGCGCCGCCACGTCATGGCGCCAAGCGCCGACGGGTGGAAACCGTCATCCAGGAGATCATCATCCTGGCGGCCCACGCGGTGCGCCATGCCCGCCAGCAGATTCTGTCGTTTCCGGCCCATACCCTGGCCTTCGCTCCTTTCCAGCGGCTCTATACCGCCTGGTCCGCACCCTGAAACCCGGCAGGGATTCCGCACACCCGCCTCTTCCAGACCCCCAGCCACCGATGGGAGGCGAACGATTGCCCTCCCGCTGAAAAACCCTTCAAAATACCCACAAAACCATAATCAAAGAACCTTAACGCTCTTTTCCATCCATCGGAACGACCCATCCCCATGACCTCGCGGCCATGTCGGCCGCTTGGTGGCAGCCCCGGCTACCGGGTCACGGATTCAGGACGCCGTTACTCATGTGATATGCTTCTTGCGCTCCGCTGAGTGCAATATCTGCGCCATCCAGAAGGGGAAGAACGACCTTGGATGCCCTGTCTACGCCCTGATCGAGTGCATTGGCGACACGAGCAATAGCGTTTGTAATAGCCAGGCATCGATGACCGGCGAGATTACACCCGGTATCGCCCGGCCTTATAGCCGGGCGTGGATTGAAACCAGGATGCCTGGGGCTTCTACACGCGCAATGGCTGGGCGTAACTTGCTGGCCTGGGCCGTGTATGGTGCTGACTAATGGCGGGTTGCGATGCTTGAGAGGGCATCAATCATGCCGGAACGGCTTGTAGTTACCCCCATCCGGGATCTTTCCATTTAATACGGCACAGGACTCAGCGCTGGCTGATCCTTGAAGCGACGATGCACCCACCAATACTGCTCTGGAGATTTGCGGATGGCCGCTTCCATTTGGGCGTTCATGCGGGCAGCGTCGGCCACATCATCCCCGCTGGGGAAGGATGCCGGCATCGGGACAAATTCGATACGGAAGCCGGCACCGTTCGCCAGGCGATAAGCAAACATGCCAAAGATGGGAACCGCGTCGCGCGCCGCCAGACGCGCCAGGATTGGCGTGGTGCAGGCAGGATGGTCAAAAAAGGGGGCGAAAACACCTTCCTTGGGATCGACATTCTGATCCGTCAGGATACCGATCACCTCCCCCCGTTTGAGGGCCCGGAACAGTGGGCGAATGCCACGCTCCTTGTTCAACTGTCGCGCGCCGCTGCGCTCCCGGCCCCGGCGCATCAAGGCATCCAATCCAGGATTCCGCAGGGCGCGATACATGCCCGTAATGGGCCAGCGTTGCCCGGTATAGAGCACCGCCGCCTCCCAGGGGCCAAGGTGGGCCGTAAAGAGGATCACCCCTCGCCCCAGGGCCAGGGCGTCATCCACGGCCTCCTCGCCCGCCACCTCACGCACCATGGCCAAGGATCGAGGCAGCGGCCGCGACCATAGAGGTCCGAGCTCCAGGGCCGTGCGGCCCAGCTCCCGAAAGTTTCTCCACCGCAACTGTCGGCGTTGGGACTCGGACCAGTCGGGGAAGGCAATGGCCAGGTTGATATCCACCACGCGCCGGGTTTTGCCTACCAGGGTCATCACCAGTATCCCCAGCAATCCGCCCAATTGTGACCGCCAGCGATTCGGCAACGCCGCCGTCGCCCGCAACAGCAGCATAGTCCCCAGGGTACCCAGCCGCTGCCCCCGCGTTCCTGTCCAGCCCTTCATGGTGATCATCCATCCCCCTCTTGGCGGCGCCTCTCTGACAATCAGCAAACTTTCTGTGTGCTCATCAGGTGGCAAGTTATATACCCGACGTTTCACATAACACCACCTCGACGCACCGCCGACAGCCCCTCCCCCATGGCGATCAGACATCGGGACTTGGCAGCGGGCTCGGCCATGGATGCAAAATCCCCTGATGAATCCAATACTACCACCAGCCCAGCCACCGGCTCCAGCCGGCACGCATATAGGCCGGCTCGTGCGCAGAGAAACGCCGGTGTTCAGGCTAGAGATACCCGGTGCCCGCCCCTCCGAGCCGTTTCCCCTGGCGCAGATGCTTATATACTGCGTCACTCCACTTCCCCGGCCTGCCAGGCGGCGAGGGGGGCATGGCGGGCCTTGGCGTAGGTCTTGAGGTACTGCATTTCCCGCTCATAGGCTTTGAGCCCTTTGGCGGCAATCCATTCCTGCTTCATCTGCTCGGGTCCGGGGACCTTGAGCAGGGTGGTGGGGGTATAAGCGTGGGCCTTGCCGGGTGCGGGCAAACCGGCTCCATGGCTGCTTTGATGGGCCTGATACCAGTCTGGAGACAGCGCATGCCCCGTGATTCCCGCCTCGCGGCGCAACAGGGTGTAGTGGGTGCATTTGCCGGCGTTGAAGGTGACGGGCACCTGCATGGGAAGCACCTTGGTGGGCGTGAAGTCCGGATGATCGGTCCACATCCCCGAGAACACGCTGGCATTCTGATCCCACTGGGACATGGGCGGCAGGCCGAAGATGGCCTCGGTGGTCTTGAGGATATTGACCTGGGAAAAGAGATTGCTTGCGAGGAAGCCTTTTTTCACCCAGGGACCCATGGCCAGGGCGAAACTGCGATGGGCATTGATGTGATCGGCGCCGGACTGCGCATCATCTTCGGTCAAAAACACCACCATGTGTTTCCATTCCGGGGTGGTGGAGAGGTAGTGAATGAATTTGGCCGTAGCATAGTCGTTGTTGGCTACATAGTAGTCGGGATTGTAGTAACACGCCGAGCGCCCGGCGGTATGGTCGTCGGGCAGCCAGATGTAGATGAAGTGCGGGAACTGGGCACCGGGATGGGCCTTGAGCCAGTTTTCGGCCATTTTCTCGCGATAGGTATCGAGGATCATGCGATCCCAACCGGGGAAAGAGGTCGCAGTGTGGGCATGCATCGCCTTGGAGATATTGCCGGCCTCGGAGCGGGAGACAAACTCGCCGAAATCCTCAAAAGAGACTTTGTGGCTCAGCAGGTCATTGAAGAGAAAGAGGCGGGCCGGATAGCTGATCCAGGGATTGGACCATTTGCCGAGGGCTGAAAGGTTTTCGTAGATGGCGTAGGGATTATCGACGCCGAGCGGAACTCCACCAGTACCGGTGGCTCCGCCGGGGATAAGGGACTGTGTCCAGCCCGGATTGGCGACCAGACCCCGGCCCGAATAGTACTCCGGCCAGGAACGCTGAACGAAGTCCGAGTCCGAAGCCCCTGTGGTCCATTGATGTCCCTGGGCAGTCACCTCGCCATCGGCCATGAAGTTGACAAAGAGCGTATTCCGGCTCGCCAGATGGTAGAGGTTGGGGAGTTCCTTGGGACCGTAAAGATCGAGCCGCGGATCGGCCCAGGCACCGGCCTTTTTGTAGTCGCCGAAGTCCTCATCAAAGGTCTTGTTCTCGCGCAGGATAAAGACCACGTAGCGGATGTGTTTTTTGAGGAATTTGGTGGTCTTGACGTCCTGCGCATGGCGGCCCGCGCGCTGGGTGGGGGTGAAGCCGTCGTTGTGGAGGGCTTCCTGCGACCATTCCGGGAGCCTGGCCGAGAGATCAGCCAAGTCCACTTTCTGGATGAGGCCGTCCATCATATCCCCAACCCATTGGTGCTCGACATTGGGACCGGAGCCCAGCCCCTTGGCAGCAACGATATAGAGGGCTTTCCCAGTATGGGTAATCGCCGTGGGATACCAGCCCGTGGGAATCAGCCCCAGGGCTTTTCCGGAAGTGGCGTTGAAGACGGCGACATCGTTATTGCCGGCGTTGGTCACAAAGAGCTTCCCCGCGGCAATGGTCAGGCCATCGGGATAGCTGCCGGGAGGGGCGTGGGGATAGGGGCTGTCGTTGATGTAGCCCTTCA
>JAJYQY010000034.1 GCA_021794385.1 Pseudomonadota bacterium
CGTGCCATCTGATTCTCCGTCCAAAAACATGCTCAATCATGATCAAGAAATATCTGGGAAAACGTGTCGTCATCAAGCCCATAGCGCCCACCCTTTGCGGCCGGTGGTGCTGGTGCTGGTGCTGGTGGAGGTGGAGGTGGAGGTGGAGGTGGAGGTGGAGGTGGTGGCGGCGGCGGAGATGGAGATGGAGATGGTGGAGATACCACAGGTTGCTGAGATATGAAAGCAGCTTTCTCTTGGCGGGCGCGGGTCTCTCGGAGATGCTGCAGGTGAATGATGGGGTCTTGGCCGAGGGAAGTTTCGTCTGCTGTTAATAGTGAGAAAATCTCTTGTATTAAGGTCTTGCGCTCACTCTCTGGGAGAGCCGACCCGATTTCTTCGCGAACAAATTCAATGCAGGTCGTGGTCGGTGTGCGCAGGGCACCTCCCGAGTAGGCACCTTCCCACCGAAGCAACAATGCCAGAGACTCATCCCGGTCAAGGCGGGTGCTGAGTGTGCTCCATAGTATGCGCCGCATGCGAGATTGGTTGTCCATAATTTTCATCTGCTCCATATCAGAGTGTTTATCGCTGGGAAATTAGCCATGGCGTTATTGTTTTGGAACACATATCGAAGTCTGACCGGTTTAGGCATCGTCCAGGACGATATTACAATAAGGCGTCATTATAAACTACCCGTCATGGTGGATGGGAACGAATTGCGCAAAGCTTGCCACGGACAACGCACGGCGCAGTATTGCGACAATTGCCTGATCCACAGTGTCGCGGGCGGACCTGGGCAATTACATGGCTCCACCAGGATGCGCCGGAAGGGCAGCTTTTGCAGGAGGTAGCGGTGGGCAGTGGGCGGTTATGAGACAATATACAATAGCATTGGAAGGGCCGACTTGCTGATGGGCAATCAGTCAGCAATATCCTGCTTCTTTCTGATGCCGGAAAGCCAGTACATACACGGCATCATCGGATGGCTCGTAGCGATACAGGGCGACATAGCCGGAGTCTCCAAACTCAATCACCAACTCGCGTAGCGCCGGTAGATCAGGAAATGGCCGGCCGATTTCCGGAGTTGTCTCCAAAGGTAGAAATTGTCGTTCGATGGCCTCGCCGGCCCGAACGACCGCCCGAGAATCCTTGTCGGCCAGGAAGCGGCGACAATGTTCCAAGCCTCGCCCTGCCCCTTCGGTGACGACTACTCGTGGCATGTAGGCAGTTCCGTTTCCGCGTCAGTGCCCCAGGTGCGCAGCCACGTCCGAGTTTCCTCGCCAGTCAAGTGCCGGCCGGTTTCCTTGTACTCTGCCCATGATGTTAGGGCTTCCTGTTTGAAGCTCTCGCGGGTTTCCTCGCGCTCGACGTACTGACGTATTGCTTCGCGCATGATCCAGTGCGCCGTGCGTTGGCGTTGGTGGGCAAGCTGCTGCACCCGTCCTTTCAGATTGTCATCGAGTTTAATCGACGTAGCCATGATGTTGCCTCATTATTGATAGGTACTACCTTGCGATAATATAGAGCCGGAAAGCGCCATTGTCCATGCAGATGAAGGTATGGACCCCAAAATTTGGGCATGGTGTTAAGCTTTGGACCATGACGGATCTTGAAGCTCCTTACCCTTTGCCTGCAGGTGCACACCGCCGGCCTTCGCCTCATCCACCCAGACGCCTCAACCTCAGCCAGCCGGGGGAATACGCCGAGGGATCAGCAAAGCCAGGGGCAACAGCAAAAGAAGAAGATGGTGATCCACTGGAACACGCCCAGGAAGGCGATCATTTCCGCCCGCCTGAATAAGGTCGGGCCGAGCCATGCCCAGGCGCAGAGATCCTCGGGTGGTAAGCCGCTGGCCCGTTGCCAACTCGGCGAGGAGGCGATGGGTGAGGCGATAGCGCAGGGAGGATAAGCATAGGGCGAATTGAGAATCGGCTGCACGAAGAAGGCGTTATTCATTTTTCCGTTTTCCGCTGCATGGTCCTGGTCTGCCATCCGTTACGAGTTACACCCAATTCGCCATGATGAGCGGTGCTTCGATGCGCTCATAATGGCGACTGTTGTTGGTAACCAGCACCGCAGCGGCAGACAGCGAGTGTGCCGCGATCATCATGTCCAGTTCGCCGATCGGCTGCCCCGTACTCACGAGTTGGTGGCGGATTTCGGCATACCAGTCCGCCGCCTCGGCATCCCACGGCAAGATGCGGACAATCTTGAGAAACTGGCGCACCACCAAGTGCAGCCGATGGTCGGCAGGCAAGCGTTTCAAACCGTATTGCAACTCAGCCCGGGTCATCACCGAGATGCAGACCATTGCTGGCATGATCGCAGCCAGTTTGCCTTCTATCGCGGGCGACCTTCCCTTGATGAGGTAGCTTGCCGTGTCGGTATCCAGCATGTGTAGCATCACAAGCTGTCCACCTCGGCGTGTGGAGTAAGTTCGCCATCAAAGATGCCGCGCTCTTGCGGCAACACATTCAAGGGGCGGGCGGCCATGAAATCGGCGGGCACATCGACCGCATGCAACAACTCGAAAAACTCGTTCCAGGTCTTGGCGCCAGGTCGATGCGACAGCACCACATCGCCCGTCGCGTCGTCTCGCGTGACATACACCTCGTCGCCCTCGAAACGGAATTCAACCGGAAGGCGGACAGCCTGACTGGCCCCGTTCTTGAACAGCTTCGCAACACGTGTCTCCATCATCATGGCGCTCCCGGCAGGGTTAAATAGTATATATGTAAGTATATACTACTCTCTATAAATATCATAGCTATAACCATGAGCAGTATGCGAACAAATGCCCAGCATAAACAAGATGATGCTGGGCATTGTCGTCAACATCGAAGGAGATAGCTAGAACGGAATATCATCATCAAAATCCTCCACCGGTGCCGGCGGCATCTCCGGCTTGCGCCCGCTGGCGCCGCCATTGCCGCCGCTCGTGCGCGGGGCGGGCTCTTCGTCCAGGGAAGCGGTACCGCCGCCACCGCGACCACCGACCAGTTGCAGACGGTCGCCCACGATTTCCGTCGTGTAGCGCTCCTGCCCTTCCTTGTCCGTCCACTTGCGCGTTTGCAGGCGGCCTTCCACATAGGCCATGCTGCCCTTGCGCAGATACTCGCCGGCAACCTCCGCCGGGCGGCCGAAAAAGACCACCCGATGCCACTCGGTCCGCTCCTGCTTATTCCCCTCCCGGTCCTTGAAGGTCTCGGAAGTCGCCAGATTCAGGGTCGCAATGGCCCCGCCGCTGGGCTGGTAACGCATCTCCGGATCACGACCCAGATGTCCAAGCAAAATCACCTTGTTCACTCCCGCCATGTCTTTGTCTCCTTCTGCCCATGGGACTGCCGTCACGAAAAGCCTTATACTAGCGCAAATTGGCTGTCATGCCTCCTCCTCCAGCTCTGGAAATTCATGGAACATATCCATATCCGCGGTGCCCGTACCCACAACCTCAAAAACATCTCCCTGACCCTGCCCCGGGATCGCCTCATCGTGATCACCGGGCTGTCGGGTTCGGGCAAGTCGTCGCTGGCCTTTGACACGCTCTATGCCGAGGGACAGCGACGTTATGTGGAAAGTCTCTCGGCCTACGCCCGCCAGTTTCTCTCCCTCATGGCCAAGCCCGACGTGGATGCCATCGAGGGCCTCTCGCCGGCCATTGCCATCGAACAGAAATCCACCTCCCACAATCCCCGCTCCACCGTGGGCACCGTCACCGAGATTCACGACTATCTGCGCCTGCTCTTTGCCCGGGTGGGGGTGCCGTGGTGCTGCGGCCAGCCCATTCAGAGCCAGACCATCAGCCAGATGGTGGACCAGTTGCTGGCCTTGCCCGAGGGCGAACGGCTGATGGTCCTCGCGCCGCTCCTGCGCGACCGCAAAGGGAGCCATGAGGAGATCATCGCCACCCTGCGCGCCCGGGGCTTTGTGCGCGCCCGGGTCGATGGCGTCCTGCTGGAGATTGACGAAATCCCGGCGCTGGACAAAAAGCGCAAGCATCGGATCGAAGCCGTGGTGGATCGACTGGTTCTCCGCCCCGACAGCGGCCCGCGCTTGGCCGAGTCCCTGGAAACCGCCCTGGGCCTGGCCGACGATCAGGCCATCGTCGTCCTCATGGGGCCGCATTTGGACGAAGAACGCCTGTTTTCCGCCCAGCACGCCTGTCCCACCTGCGGCCGGTCCTTTCCGCCCCTGGAACCGCGGCTCTTTTCCTTCAACAACCCGGTGGGGGCCTGCCCGCGTTGCGACGGCCTGGGAGAAGTGACCTTTTTCGACCCCGACCTGATCGTGCCCAACCCCGGCCTGAGCCTCAACGAAGGCGCCATCCAGGCCTGGTCACGGCGCCACCGCGAACACTACATCCCCCTGCTGGCGGGCCTCGCCGCACATTTCTCCATCTCCCTGGACACCCCCTGGCAGGATTTGCCTGCCGCCCCGCGGGAAACCATCCTGCACGGCGGCAAGGACAAGATTGCCGTCCAGCAGGGTGCGCAGCAACGGCGCCAAACCTTTGAAGGCGTCATCCCGGGGCTGGAGCGGCGCCTGCGGGAAACCCAGTCGCCCCTCTTGCGCGAGGAAATCATGCGCTTCATGGGGCGCCTGCGCTGTCCCACCTGCGGCGGCAGCCGCCTGCGCGAAGAAGCGCGCCTGGTGCGCGTGGGTGCCCTGGCCATCCATGAGGCATCAGCCCTGTCCATCCGCGAGTGCCTCCATTACTTCAATACCCTCGCCCTCACCGGCCAGGATGCCCTCATTGCCGAGCGCATCCTCAAGGAGATCACCAGCCGCCTGCAGTTTCTCGTCGACGTGGGCCTGGACTACCTCAGCCTGGATCGCTCCGCCGAAACCCTCTCCGGCGGCGAGTCCCAGCGTATTCGCCTGGCCTCCCAGATTGGCGCCGGGCTGGTGGGGGTGATGTACGTCCTCGATGAGCCCTCCATCGGCCTGCACCAACGGGACAACGACCGCCTCCTGGGCACGCTCAAGCACCTGCGCGACCTCGGCAACACGGTCATTGTGGTGGAGCACGACGAGGATGCCATCCGCGCCGCCGATTATGTGGTGGACATGGGCCCCGGCGCGGGCACGCACGGCGGCCAGATCATCGCTCAGGGCAGCCCCGAGGAGATCCGGCAAAACCCCGACTCCCTCACCGGACGCTATCTCTCCGGCGATCTGTGCATTGCCGTCCCTGAGCGTCGCCACCCCGGCACGCCCGAATCCTGGGTGGAAGTCCTGGGGGCCAGCGGCAACAACCTGCAGATGGTGGATGCCCGTATCCCCCTGGGGCTGTTCACCTGCATCACCGGCGTCAGCGGCTCCGGCAAGTCCACCCTCATTAACGACACCCTCTATCCCGCCGTATCCCGCGTCCTCATGGGCAGTCACCTGCACCCGGCACCGCATCTGGCACTGCACGGCCTGGAGCATCTGGACAAGGTCATCGCCATTGACCAAAGCCCCATCGGCCGCACGCCGCGCAGCAATCCCGCCACCTACACCGGCCTCTTTACCCCCATTCGCGAGCTTTTTGCCGCCAGCAGCGAAGCCCGGACCCGCGGCTACGGCCCCGGACGCTTCAGCTTCAACGTCAAGGGCGGGCGCTGCGAGGCCTGCGAGGGAGACGGGGTGATCCGTGTGGAAATGCACTTCCTCCCCGACATCTACGTCCCCTGCGACATCTGCGCCGGCAAGCGCTATAACCGGGAAACCCTGGAAGTGCGCTACAAGGGCAAGAATATCCACGAAGTCCTGGAGATGACGGTGGAAGAAGCCCGCCCCTTCTTCGACCCCGTGACCGCCGTGGCCCGTAAGCTCCAGACGCTCCTGGACGTCGGACTAGGCTATTTGCGCCTCGGCCAGTCGGCCACCACCCTTTCCGGCGGCGAGGCCCAGCGCGTCAAGCTCGCCAAGGAACTCTCCCGCCGCGACACCGGCCGCACCCTCTACATCCTCGACGAGCCCACCACCGGCCTCCACTTCCACGATATCGCCCTGCTCCTGGAGGTCCTGCACCACCTGCGCGCCGCCGGCAACACCATAGTCGTCATCGAGCATAACCTCGACGTCATCAAGACCGCCGACTGGATCATCGACCTCGGCCCCGAAGGGGGGGCGGGTGGCGGCCGCATCATTGCCGAAGGCAGCCCCGAAGCCATCGCCGCCAACCCCGCCTCCCACACCGGTCGCTACCTGCGCCCCCACCTCTCCCGCTGAAGCAGCGCGAAAGCGCACCGGGGTGCGCCCCTCCAGACGCAAAAAAGGCCGGTATAAAACCGGCCTTTTTCCCAATCGACAACCCGCGAGACTATTCGCCCGCAACGACCCCTTGCCTGTCCACCAGCTCGACAATTGCCAGCGGCGCATTGTCGCCCGCCCGGAAGCCATATTTGACGATCCGCAGATAACCGCCCGGACGTGACTGATAATGGGGCCCCAAATCATCGAAAAGCTTGACCACCGCCTGCCGATCCCGCAAACGCGCAAAGGCCAGACGACGACGCGCCACCGTGGCATCCTTGGCCAGCGTAATCATCGGTTCGGCAAAGCGCCGCAACTCCTTGGCCTTGGGCAAGGTCGTCACGATCCGCTCGTTATGGAACAAAGACACCATCATATTGGCGAACATCGCCTTACGATGACTACTGTTACGATTTAACTGCTTGCCACTCTTGCGATGACGCATCACGAATATCCTTGTACTTGGGCCCTGTACTTATATATTAACCGATTCGGTTTCCGAATTCCGTCCGGGAATGGGCGGAAGATTTTCCGGCGGCCAGTTTTCCAGCCGCATCCCCAGAGAAAGCCCATGTGCCGTAAGGACTTCCTTGATCTCGGTGAGAGACTTCCGCCCCAAATTCGGCGCCTTGAGCAATTCCTGCTCCGACTTCTGCACCAGATCGCCGATATAAAAAATGTCTTCGGCCTTGAGACAATTGGCTGACCGCACCGTCAGCTCCAGATCATCCACCGGACGAATGAGCAACGGCTCCAAACTGACCCTGCTATGCACGGGCCGCGGCTCGCGGGCGGCTTGCGTTTCGTCCCGGACCAGCACGCCGAGCTGGTCGCGCAGGATGCGCGCCGACTCCTGTACCGCCCAAGCCGGGTCCACTACGCCATTGGTTTCCACATCCAGAACCAGCCGATCCAGATCGGTGCGCTGCTCGACGCGAGCGCTCTCCACCTGATAGCTGACCCGCAGCACCGGGCTAAAGCTGGCATCTACCGCCATCACCCCGATCCGCTTCTCGTGGGACACCGGCCGCGAGGCAGCCGCCTCATAACCACGTCCCTCACCCAGGCGTAAACGCATCACCAGCTCCACATCACGGGTAAGGGTTGCAATCACCTGGTCGGGGTTCGCCACTTCAATGCCATGCTCTTCGACGATGTCGGCACCCGTCACGACGCCCGGACCCCGCTTCTTCAGAGTCACGACCGCCTCGCTCCGCCCCGACGAGCGAATGGCGAGCAGCTTCAGGTTGAGCAGGATATCGACGACATCCTCTTTGACCCCTTCAATGCTGGAATACTCGTGCAGTACCCCGTCGATCTCCACTTCCGTGACGGCAGCGCCCTGCAGGGACGAAAGCAACACCCGCCGCAATGCATTGCCCAGCGTGTGGCCAAAACCCCTTTCCAGAGGTCCCAAAGCGATACGCGCACGGTGAGCGCCCAATGACTCAACCTCCACCGCATGCGGATGCAACAGCTCTCCAACCTCAGTCATAAGCAATCCTCAACCCCTGGTCTTACTTAGAGTACAACTCCACGACGACCTGTTCGTTCAAATCCGGCGCCATATCTTCACGGACCGGGACCGCCTTGATGGTGCCCTTGAGCGCCTTGGCATCCAGTGACATCCAATCGGGCAGACCGCGGCTCACCGCCGCCTCGACCGCCGCAATGATCCGGGCGTGGGCGCGTGCGCTTTCCGCCACGCTCACTTCATCCCCGGCCCGAACCTGGTAGGAGGGAATATCGACACGCCGGCCGTTGACCAAGATATGCCCATGGCGCACTACCTGACGGGCTTCCGCGCGCGAGGCGCCAAAACCCATCCGATAGGCAATATTATCCAGCCGCAGTTCGAGAAAACGCAGCAACGACTCACCCGTTACCCCCCGGGCCTGGCTGGCGCGCTCGAAATAACGGCGAAACTGTCCTTCCAGGAGACCATAAATCCGGCGGATCTTCTGCTTTTCACGGAGTTGCGTACCGTACTCGCTTACCCGTGAGCGGCGCTGACCGTGTTGGCCCGGCGCGTAAGCCCGAATGCTGACCGGACATTTGTCGGAGAAACACTTTTCTCCCTTCAGAAACAGCTTTCCGCCTTCACGCCGGCACAAACGACAACTCGGACCCGTATACTTAGCCACAGACTACCTCCAACAATGAATTATACACGCCGCTTCTTGGGCGGACGGCAACCGTTATGGGGAATAGGCGTCACGTCACGAATGCTGGCAATGCGGAAGCCAACGGAGTGCAAGGCCCGCACGGTACTTTCCCGACCCGGTCCCGGACCGCGCACCTCAACGTCGAGATTCTTTACCCCATATTCCTGCGCCCGTTTGCCGGCGTTTTCGGCAGCAACCTGCGCCGCAAAGGGCGTGCTTTTCCGTGAACCGCGAAATCCGGAACCACCGGAACTCGCCCAGGTCAGCACATTGCCCTGACGGTCGCTGATCGTGATGATCGTATTGTTAAAAGAAGCGTAAATGTGCGCGACGCCGTCCAGAACATTTTTCTTGACGCGTTTACGTACACGAGCGCTCGTCTGTGTCTTCGCCATATTCGATCTTCCTGCTTAACGGGTGATGGACTTCGCCGGGCCCTTGCGGGTGCGAGCGTTAGTCCGCGTACGTTGACCGTGCACCGGCAATCCACGGCGATGCCGAATACCCCTGTAACAGCCCAAGTCCATCAGCCGTTTGATGTTCATGGATGTCTCCCGGCGCAAGTCTCCTTCGACGAGGAACTTGCCCACCTCGCCGCGAATCCGCTCCAGCTCCGGCTCGCTGATATCCTTCACCCGCATGGTCCGAGTGACCTCTGCGGCATCCAGAATCTGCTGCGCACGCGTTTTTCCAATACCGAAAATATACGTCAAAGCAATTTCTGCTTGCTTATTATTGGGGATGTTGACGCCAGCGATGCGGGCCATCCGTAAAACCTCCAAAGGCTATGGTGCGGCGTCCTACCGCACGAAGAATCTCAACCACGCGTTGCAGGACTAACCCTGACGCTGCTTATGCCGTGGCTCTTTACAGATCACGCGAACCACACCGTTTCGCCGAACAACCTTGCAGTTTCGACAAAGTTTCTTTACCGATGCCCGGACCTTCATACCATTCCCCTACTTGGCTCGATACACAATACGGCCCTTACTCAAATCGTAGGGCGTCATTTCCACAGTTACCTTATCCCCGGGCAGGATACGAATATAATGCATCCGCATCTTGCCGGAAATATGGGCGTTTACCACATGACCGTTTTCCAGCTTGACGCGAAATGTCGCGCTCGGCAAATTTTCTAAAACTTCTCCCTGCATCTCCAGGGTGTCTTCCTTAGCCATGCACCGCCCTAATCCCTAATGCCGCAAGAATCCGGGAGGTCACCGCTTCCGCATCTCCCTCTCCGGTCACACGATGATAGCTCGGCCGCCTCTCATAATAAGCCACCAAAGGCGCCGTCTCCGCGGCATATACCTTTAGGCGCTTGAGGATCACTTCCGGCTGATCGTCGTCCCGTTGTACCAGGCGCCCACCGCAAAGGTCGCAAATGCCTTCCACCCGCGATGGCTGGTATTTCACATGATAAATCGCGCCACATTGCACACACACGCGCCGTCCGGACAGCCGCTCCACAATCCCTTCACTCGGCAAATCGATGTGAATGATCGCGCGCACCCATGCGCCGCGACGGGCGAGCAGATCATCCAAGGCCTGAGCCTGGGCCATGGTGCGCGGAAAACCGTCAAAAACCACCCCATCCCGGGCGTCCGCCATCCCCAACCGCTCAGCCACCAAGCCGATGATGAGATCATCGCCAACCAACTGACCGGACTCCATAACCGCCTTTGCCCGCAGCCCAAAGGCTGTACCGGAGGAAACAGAGGCGCGGAGCATATCACCTGTGGACACGTGCGGCAAGCCCAATAAACGGGAAAGCACCTGCGCCTGCGTACCCTTGCCAACCCCCGGCGGGCCAAGAAAAATGAGATGCTCACCCATCTTAGCGGCCGCCGCCAAGGGAGGACTTGCGAATCAGGCCCTCGTACTGATGGGTCAGCAAATAGCTCTGAATCTGGGCCATCAGATCCATCATCACCACCACCACGATGAGCAAACTGGTGCCACCGAAGTAGAAGGGCACGTTGTATTGGACAATCAGAAACTCCGGCAACAGGCAAACCAGGGTCAGATAGATAGCGCCGGTCAGCGTGAGGCGGCTCAGGACCTTGTCCATATACTTTGCCGTGCCCTCACCGGGCCGGATGCCGGGAACGAACGCCCCGGATTTCTTGAGATTATCGGCGGTATCGCGCGGATTAAACACCATCGCCGTGTAAAAGAAGGCAAAAAACACGATAGCCGTCGTAAACACCACCACATAAAGGGCAGATCCCGGACTCAAACCCTGACCGATCCGCTGCAACCAACCCATGCCCGGCACATTGCCAAACCAGCCGGCCAGGGTCGCGGGAAGAAGGATAATACTCGAAGCGAAAATCGGTGGGATCACCCCCGCCATATTCACCTTCAACGGCAAATGGGTACTCTGGCCGCCATAGATCTTCCGCCCCACCTGACGTTTGGCATACTGGATCGGAATCCGCCGCTGGGCGCTTTCCATAAAGACGACAAAAGCCGTAACCAGCAGCGCCAGGACGAAGAGCGCCAAAACGAAGAGCGGCTGATACTGTCCCGTCCGCACCAGCTCGATGGTGGTGGCAACGGCATGGGGAAGTCCCGCGACAATGCCGGCAAAAATGATCATCGAAATACCGTTGCCAATGCCCCGCTCGGTAATTTGCTCCCCGATCCACATGAGGAAGAGCGTACCCGTCGCCAGAGTAATGGTGGTGGTAAACAGGAACATCGGGCCCGGGTCGATGACCACCGGCAGATTACCGGCGTGCATCTTCTCGATGGCGATGGCAATCCCCAGCCCCTGCATGAGGGCCAGAATAATGGTGCCATAGCGCGTATATTCCGTAATCTTCCGCCGCCCGGCTTCGCCTTCCTTACGGAGTTCTTCAATCTTGGGAAACACCGCCCCGGCCAACTGCAAAATGATCGAGGCGCTGATATAGGGCATGATGCCCAGCGCAAAGACCGTCAATCGTGACAACGCGCCACCCGAGAACATGTCGAACATGCCGAGAATGGTGCCACGCTGCTGATTAAAAAAGGAGGCCATGGCCGCCGGGTCAATCCCCGGTACCGGAATATGCGCGCCAATACGAAAAACCAGGAGGGCTCCCAGCAAAAAGAAAATGCGGTTGCGCAGTTCGTTGACCCGTCCCGCGCCCTGCGCCGCATTGCCAATACGCCCTCCCCCAGCCATCAGGCCTCCACCGATCCGCCGGCCTGCTCAATGGCGGCCCGCGCGCCGGCACTGACGCGCAGACCACGCAGCACCAAAGCCTCCGTCAATTCACCGGCCAGAATGACCTTGACGAGCTTGGGCGTCCCGCGAACGACCCGCCGCAGCAGCAAAGCCTCCATATCCACGACACCGGACACCGCGGCCCCGGCCAACTGGTCTAGGCGCACCTCGAAGACATCCTTCCCATGGATATTACGGAAGCCGCGTTTCGGGATGCGCCGTTGCAACGGCATCTGTCCACCCTCAAAACCGACCTTGTGATAGCCGCCCGAACGCGCGTGCTGACCCTTGTGACCGCGACCGGCGGTCTTGCCCAAGCCGCTGCCGATACCACGTCCGACGCGCCGCCGGTCCTTTTTGGAGCCCTCAGCGGGGGCGATTGCATTCAAACGCATTACACTTCCTCCCAGCGCAACAAGTAAGAGACCTTGTTGACCATACCGCGAATCTCCGGCCCGTCTATCCGTTCCACGGTATGATTGGTATGCCGCAAGCCGAGCCCCGCAACCACCCGCCGGTGCTTTTCCGTGACGCCGATGAGACTGCGCGTCAGGGTGATACGCAACTGCTTATTCATCGTTCCCCCCATGGCCGCGAATCTGTTTGACCGTCTTGCCCCGCTTCATGGCCATTTCCTGCGGAGTCGCGAGCTTGCTGAACGCATTGAAGGTCGCCCGCACCACGTTGATGGGGTTGTTGGAGCCCAGGGACTTGGCCACCACATTGCGCAGGCCAGCCACTTCGCAGACCGCACGCATGGCCCCGCCCGCGATCACGCCGCTACCCTCGGTGGCCGGACGCAGAATAACCCGCGCTGCGCCGTGACGCCCCTCCACCGGGAAGGGGATCGTACCCCCGCGCATCAGCGGCACCTGGGTCATCTGCCGGCGCGCCTGGTCCGTCGCCTTCTGGATACCAGCCGGCACTTCCTTGGCCTTGCCCCGGCCGAAACCGACCTTACCGTCCCCATCGCCTACCACGATGAGCGCCGCGAAGCCGAATTGCCGACCACCCTTCACGACCTTGGAGACGCGATTAATATGAATCAGCTTCTCTTGAAGCCCGTCGTTCTGCTGCGATTCCCGATTTTCCCGTGCCATGCTCTCTCTCCTCAGAACGCCAGACCGCCCGCGCGGGCAGCCTCAGCGAGGGCTTTCACCCGGCCGTGATAACGATATCCACTCCGGTCGAAAGCCACTTCCTTCAAACCGAGGGCGAGCGCCTTTTCAGCTACCCGGCGGCCAATCTGCACCGCCGCGTCCACATCGCCGCCATTGGCCAATTGCGCACGCACGTCCTTCTCCAGGCTCGACGCCTGCGTCAGCACGATCCCTTTGGCATCATCGATCACTTGCGCGTAAATATGTTTGCCGGAGCGAAATACGCAAAGCCGGGGCTTTGCCTGTGCCGCAATCCGAATCCGGGTTTTACGCGCACGCCGGAGTCGCGCAATGTTCTTATCCATGTTGCTTAGCCTCGCTATTTCTTCTTCGCTTCTTTACGCCGGACATCCTCACCCGCATATCGAACACCCTTGCCCTTATAAGGTTCGGGAGGCCGGTAACCGCGGATATCGGCAGCCACCTGACCGACGCGCTGTTTATCCACACCGCGGATGACAATCTCCGTCTGGGTCGGCGTCTCGATGCTGATGCCATCGGGAACAGGATAGTCCACGGGATGGGAAAAGCCGAGGGCCAGACTCAGGGACTTGCCCTTGGCCTGCGCGCGATAACCCACCCCGATGATTTCCAGCTTTCGCTCAAAACCCTGGGAAACGCCATGCACCATGTTATGCAGCAGCGCCCGCATGGTGCCCGCCACCGCGCTGGCGCCGTTGCCCCAACTCAAGGTGGCCACGTCGCCTTCCACCTGCAGCGTGACCAAAGGATGCATGGCCGTTGCCATCTCGCCCTTGGGACCCTTCACGCGCAGCATATCGTCCGCTACCGTGACCGCCACACCTTTGGGTAGGGAGACGGGTTGCTTAGCTACTCGGGACATATCCTCCCCCCCTTAAGAAACGACGCAAAGGATTTCGCCGCCGATACCAGCCGCGCGGGCCGCTCGGTCGGTCATGATCCCCCGCGAAGTAGAGATGATGGCAATACCAAAGCCGTCGCGCACCCGCGGCAACGCATCGGCACCGCGATAAATGCGCACGCCGGGTTTGCTCACCCGCCGGATCTCCGCAATAACCCCCTGTCCCGCGTAATACTTCAACGTGAGCTTCAGGGTCGGATGATTACCGTCCATTTCCTCGGTGGCATCCTGAATATAACCTTCTTCGACCAGCACATGCGCAATCGCGCGCTTCAACTTTGATGCTGGCATATGCACTTTCGCCTTACCAACCTGCTGCGCATTGCGAATGCGCGTCAGCATGTCTGCGATAGGATCCGTCACGCTCATCGTGCACCCTCACCAACTGGCTTTGACAATACCCGGAATCGCACCGGCAGAAGCATGCTTACGCAAGCACAAGCGGCACAAGCCGAACTTTCGATAATAACCGCGCGAACGCCCGCACAACTTGCAGCGGTGATACGCGCGAACCTGAAACCTGGGAGTCCTCTCGGACTTCGCAATCAGCGATTTTTTTGCCACTGTTATAGCTCCTTCAAGACCTAAAGGGCATCTTGAAGGCCTTCAAGAGACCCAGCCCCTCTTCGTCGGTTTTGGCGCTGGTCGTCAGCACGACATCAAGGCCGCGCAGCCGATCAATCTTGTCGTATTCAATTTCCGGAAAAATGATTTGTTCCTTCACCCCGAGGCTGTAATTACCCCGCCCATCGAAGGATCGCGGCGACAAGCCACGAAAATCGCGAATGCGGGGGATCGCAATGGTAACCAGCCGATCCAGGAACTCGTACATCCGAATCCCGCGCAGCGTTACCATACAGCCAATGGGGTAGCCCTCACGAATCTTGAACGCCGCTACGGACTTGCGCGCCCGCGTCACCACCGGCTTTTGCCCGGTGATGCGCGCCATGTCACCCACCGCCGCCTCCAGAACTTTTTTGTCACCCACCGCCGCGCCAACGCCCATATTGAGCGTTACTTTCTGCAGCTTGGGGACTTCCATCACACTTTTATAGCCAAATTCCTGCATCAGCCGCGGAACGATTGACTCACGATAGACATTATACAGACGCGCTTCCATGATTTTTCCTTTGCTCCTCAGCGATCAACGACTTCGCCATTCGCCTTGAAGACACGAACCTTACGGCCATCCTCCAAAAACTTATAACCAATACGGTCCGCCTTACCAGTGGCGCCGTTGAATATGGCCACGTTGGAGATATGGAGGGGCGCTTCCTTCTCAACGATTCCGCCCGCCTTGCCGAGGCGGTCCGGACGCACATGACGTTTTATCATGTTCACCTTTTCCACCACGACGCGCGAATCATCAAACAGCATGCGCAGCACTTTGCCTCGCTTACCCTTGTCCTTGCCCGCCAAGATGACCACTTCGTCACCCTTCCGCATTTTCGCCATCATAACCCCCTACAGCACTTCAGGCGCTAAGGAAATAATCTTCATGAATTTAGCCCCACGCAATTCACGGGTGACCGGGCCAAATATACGCGTCCCGATGGGCTGCAACTGATTATTCAGGAGCACGGCGGCATTGCTGTCAAAACGGATCAGCGAGCCATCATCGCGCCGCACGCCCTTGCGCGTCCGCACCACCAACGCGTTATAGACATCGCCTTTCTTGACCTTGCCGCGCGGTACCGCGTCCTTGATACTGACCTTGATCACATCGCCAATACCGGCATAACGCCGATGCGAGCCGCCGAGGACCTTGATACACATCACTTCCCGTGCACCACTATTGTCGGCAACGGAAAGTCGCGTTTGCATCTGAATCATGCGGGTTCTCCCTCACCAATGGCCGGCGTGAGCACGGAAACCAGGCGCCAGGTCTTTGTCTTTGACAGGGGACGGCATTCCTCGATCCGCACCATATCGCCGATGTGGCAGCTATTTTCCGGATCATGAGCGTGAAACTTCTTGGACCGGCGCACGTATTTCTTGTACAGCGGATGCTGAATACGCCGCTCTATGGACACCACAATCGTTTTATCCATACGGTCGCTCACCACCCGACCGATGAGGCTTCTCGGATTCTTTTGCTCAGCCATTTTTGGCTCCATTCTTCGCGGTAAGGGCGGTACGCACCCGCGCAATATCGCGCCGAACCGAACGTAAACGCGTCGTATTGGCCAGTTGCCCGGTTGCGTGCTGCATACGCAGCTTGAATTGCTCCTCCAGGAGACCCAACAACTCCGCCTGGCAGCCAGCGACATCCTTTTGTTTCAAATCCTGCATCTTCATCCTATCACCCGCCGACTCACGAAGACGGTCTGTACCGGCAGCTTGGCCGCGCCGAGGGCGAAGGCCTCTCGTGCCACGTCTTCCGTAACCCCTTCCATTTCATAAAGGACCTTTCCGGGCTGGATCAGGGCCACCCAATACTCGGGGTTACCCTTGCCTTTGCCCATACGGACTTCGGCCGGCTTTTTACTGATCGGCTTGTCCGGGAAAATCCGAATCCACATACGGCCGCCGCGCTTCACGTGACGGCTAATGGCCCGGCGAGCCGCTTCCAACTGCCGCGCGGTGATTCTTCCCCGGGTGATCGCCTTCAAGCCGAACTCACCAAAGCTCACCTTGTTGCCGCGCGAGGCAACGCCACGATTGCGGCCCTTGTGCTGCTTGCGAAACTTTGTTCGATTAGGTTGCAACATCCGACACCCCTATCATTTCTGCCGGGCTGCGCCGCCGTGAGCCGCGCCCCAATCCAGGATTTCACCCTTGAAGATCCATACCTTGACACCGATGATGCCATAGGTGGTCTTCGCTTCCGCAAAGCCATAATCAATATCGGCGCGCAGGGTATGCAAGGGCACCCGCCCTTCGCGATACCATTCGGTCCGGGCGATTTCCGCACCGCCCAAACGGCCGGCGCAGTTGATGCGCATGCCGAGGGCGCCGAAGCGCATGGCATTGGTCACCGCCCGCTTCATGGCGCGGCGAAACATGATGCGCCGGACCAATTGCTGCGCGACACTTTCCGCCACCAACTGCGCGTCCAGCTCGGGCTTGCGGATCTCCTCGACATTGATGTGCACCGGAACGCCCATCCTGCCTTGCACTTCGCGCCGCAATTTGTCGATATCCTCGCCTTTCTTGCCGATCACCACCCCGGGGCGCGCCGTGTGAATGGTGATACGGGCGCTGCGCGCAGGGCGTTCGATAATGATGTCGGAGATGGCTCCGCCGGACAGCCGTTCGCGAATGAACTGGCGAACCCGAATGTCCTCCAGCAGCTTGTCTTTAAAATCGGCCTTGCCATACCACCGGGAGCTCCAATTCTTAACGATTCCCAGACGCAGTCCGATCGGGTTGGTCTTTTGTCCCATATGATCCTCGATTAAATCTCGGCTACGGTGATGGTGATGTGGCTGGTACGCTTCAGGATCCGCGATCCACGGCCCTTCGCCCGCGCCGCAAAGCGTTTCAACACGGCGCCCGTGTCGATCATGATTTTCTCCACCACCAGCGCGTCCACATCCGCGCCTTCGTTATTTTCGGCGTTGGCAATGGCTGATTCGAGGCATTTCCGAATCGGCAGGGCGGCTTTCTTTTGCGTGAAGCGAAGGATTTCCAACGCCTTGCCCGCAGGTTGTCCACGCACCATGTCGGCAACGAGCCGAGCCTTTTGCGGCGAGATTTGCAGACCTTTGAGTATTGCTGAAGATTTCATCTGCTCCTCCCTATCGCTTTGCTTTCTTGTCCGCGCTATGACCTTTAAAGGTCCTGGTCAGGGCAAATTCCCCAAGCTTGTGACCAACCATATTTTCGTTGATCACCACCGGAATATGCTGCCGGCCGTTATGCACGCTGATGGTGAGACCAATGAAATCAGGCGTGATAGTCGAGCGTCTCGACCACGTCTTGATGGGCCTGCGACTTCCCGCCGATTGTGCAGCTACAACTTTTCGGTCCAAATGATCGTCGACAAATGGGCCCTTTTTTATGGAACGTGGCACGATAATTCCCCTTCTCTACTGCCGATTACGACGGCGCACGATCATATTGGTCGTACGCTTGTTTCGCCGGGTCCGATAACCCTTGGTCGGCTGACCCCAGGGCGACACAGGATGCCGACCGCCTGAAGTACGCCCCTCACCACCACCGTGGGGATGGTCGACCGGATTCATGGCCACGCCACGCACCGTCGGCCGAACCCCGCGCCAGCGCTTCGCGCCCGCTTTCCCGAGCTGACGTGATCCGTGCTCTTCATTGCCCACTTCGCCAATGGTCGCACGACACAGCACGTGAATCCGTCGCACCTCACCGGATCGCAACCGCACCTGGGCATAATCGCCATCCCGCGCCATGAGCTGGGCGGAGGTGCCGGCGGAGCGCGCCAACTGGCCGCCCTTTCCTGGCCGCATCTCGATGTTGTGGATGACCGAACCCACCGGAATATTCCGCAACGGCATGCAATTCCCCGGCTTGATGGGCGCCTGGTCATGGGAAATGACCGGATCCCCCGCCTCCATTCCTTTCGGCGCGAGAATATAGCGGCGCTCCCCGTCTACATAGCAAATCAGGGCGATGTGCGCGCTGCGGTTTGGATCATACTCCAATCGCTCGATTTTACCAGGGATACCGAGCTTGTTACGGCGGAAGTCGATCTGTCGATAATGGGACTTATGCCCACCGCCCTGGTGCCGACGGGTGATCCGCCCGAGATTGTTCCGTCCGCCACTCTTGGAATGCGGCTCCAGCAAACCCGCGAAACCGGGACCTTTATGCAGACTATCGTTCACCACTTTAACGACGAAGCGCCGCCCAGCGGAAGTTGGTTTGGTCTTGACCAGTGCCATGTTCTCGATTCCTTACGCTACGCCAAAATCAATGGAGCTTTCGGCGGCGAGGCACACATAGGCCTTTTTCCAGGCTGAACGCCGGCCCACAAAACGCCCCATCCGCTTTTCCTTCCCGTCGTAGTTACAGGTCTGCACGCCCGTCACCTGCACGTGAAAAAGTTCCTGCACGGCCGCCTTGATTTCCGCCTTGCTCGCATCGCGGGCAACCCGAAAAACATATTGATTATGCCGTTGCACCATGGTGCTTTTCTCGCTAATCACCGGCGCCAGCAATACTAGAAATTTACGTTCCGGGTTCATCCGTACACCTCTGCAAATTTTTCGGCTGCCTCGCAATCCATAACGACGCGGCCATAACGCAGTAGATCGGCGGGCCCGATATCCTGGTAACTGGCCATCCCCACGCGGGGAAGGTTGCGCAAGGCCAGGAAGAGATTCAAAGGAATATCGCCCATCACCAGCAGGAAATCGTCCCCACCCACCTGTTTGACCCAATCCTTACCCAGACGCGTGCGCGGCTCTGCGAGGTCGCCGGACTCGATGATCTGCAAACGGCCCTGCCGCAGCAGCTCGGCCAGCACCACGCGCATCGCCCCCGCCCACATTTTCTTGTTCACTTTCTGGGTATAATCGGAGGTCGAAGCCGCAAAGGTCACACCGCCCCCACGCCAGATAGGACTACGAATGCTGCCTGCCCGGGCGCGACCAGTGCCTTTCTGCTTCCATGGCTTGCGCCCCCCGCCCCGTACCGCCGCACGATTCTTCTGTGCGGCCGTACCGGCTCGCTGGCCCGCCATTTGGGCGACCACGACCTGATGCAGCAATGGCTCGTTGTAGGCCACCCCAAACACCTCCTCCGCGAGGGTGAAGGTCCGGGTCTTTCCCGTCATCACATCAATGCTTTGCGCTTCCATCACTTATACCCCTAACCCTTGGCCCGCACGGCAGGACGCACGATCACGTTAGCATCGCGAGCACCGGGGACTGCGCCCCTGATCATGAGCAGCCGTCGATCCGCGTCAATCCGTACCAATTCGAGATTTTGCGTGGTGACCTGTTCGGCCCCCATATGCCCGGCCATACGCTTGCCCTTGAACACCCTACCCGGGGTCTGACGGCAGCCGATGGAGCCCGGCGCGCGGTGGGAAAGACTGTTACCATGGCTAGCCCGGTTACTCCGGAAGTTGTGGCGTTTAATGGCGCCCGCAAATCCTTTCCCCTTGCTGATACCGGAAACATCCACCCGCTGGCCGACTGCAAAAACATCCAGCCCGATCTCCCCACCCATGGCATAACCCGCCGTGTCTTCCACGCGGAATTCACGCAGCAGGCGGCCGGTAGCAACACCGCTTTTGCGGTAATGTCCCGTCAAGGCGTTGCTCACCCGTTGGGGGCGCCGCTCACCGGTCGTTACCTGCACCGCCTTATAACCATCGTTATCCACGTCTTTCACCTGCGTAATCAGGTTTGGCGCTACATGAATAACTGTCACCGGGAGGACCCGACCGTCGTCAGCGACGATCCGGGTCATGCCTACCTTACGCCCAACCAGGCCCATTACCATTTTCTTGTCCTTTCCAGTTTTACAGCTTGATCTCGACATCCACGCCGGCCGCGAGATCCAGCTTGATCAGCGCATCCACCGTTTTGTCATTGGGATCGAGAATGTCCAACAAGCGCTTGTGCGTCCGGATTTCGAACTGGTCGCGCGCGTTCTTGTCGACGTGCGGGGAGCGCAGGACCGTAAAACGCTCGATCTTGGTCGGCAGCGGAATGGGCCCGCAAACGCGGGCTCCGGTGCGCCGGGCCGTCTCGACGATCTCCGCGGCCGAGACATCCAGCATGCGGTAGTCGTAGGATTTCAGGCGAATCCGGATCTTGGCGCCGTCCATTACTCGACCACCTTGGAGACCACGCCGGCGCCCACGGTACGGCCGCCCTCGCGTACCGCGAAGCGCAAACCCTCTTCCATGGCGATGGGGGCAATCAGGGCAACCTTGAACTGAATGTTGTCACCC
>JAJYQY010000011.1 GCA_021794385.1 Pseudomonadota bacterium
TCAGCCCCCACCTGAAACGGTGCCCGACTACCGCCGAGGTGATCCGGGCGCGCCCGCAACACCGTGCCGGCGTAACAGAGGCGTCGGGTCTCGCCAGCGGCAGAGATCTGCGCGTCAATACGGGCCATCTGCGGTGTCATGTCCGAGCGCAAGCCCACCAGCCGTCCGCTGGCCTGATCCACCAGCTTCCAGGTCTGCAGATCCAGGTCGGCGGCACTGCCGGTAAGCAGGCTCTCCAGATGCTCGACCAGGGGCGGGATGGCCTGGCGATATCCCCATCCGGCATAGAGATCCAGCAGGCCGCGGCGACAGCTTTCCAGCGCCTCGGCCCGGGCCGGCAGCGTATCCTCGAAGCCGCTGGGCAATAGCCAGGCGGGATAGGCGGAAACGCCCGGCGATTTCATGGGCCTGACGACTCCAGGGAATGCCGGAAGTACTTGAAGAACGGCGACTCGGGGCTGAGCACCAGGACATCTTTTCCGCCCAGACTCTGCCGATAGGCTTCCAGACTACGATAGAAGGAAAAGAAGGCCGGATTTTTGCCGTAGGCCTGGCCGTAGATATTGGCCGCCTCCGCATCACCCTGACCTTTCAACGCCTCCACCTGACGATAGGCATCGGCCAGGATCTGGGTTTTCTCCTTGTCGGCCTGAGCATGGATCTCCGCTGCCGCCTCGGCACCGCGGGAGCGATACTCATTGGCTTCCTGGGTGCGTTCTGCCTCCATCCGCTTGTACACGGCCTGGAGGACTTCCGGCGGCAAACCTACCTGCAGGATGCGCACGTCCACGAGTTGGATGCCCAGGGCCTGCAATCGCTGATTGGCGCTGACGAGGACGGGGTCGATCATTTGCTTGCGATCGCCGGTGATGACCGCGTCCAGCGGCATCTTGCCCACCTCCCCGCGCAGGAAGGAGCGGACGATATCGCCGATGCGGGCTTGGGCGGTGGCGGCGTTACGCACGCTGGTATAATAGATCAAGGGTTTGGTGATCCGCCATTCGACAAAAAAATTCACCAGGACCGGCTTCTTTTCCACGGTCAGATAAGACTCCGGCTGGGTGCTATAGCTGGCCAGCCGTTTATCCAGAAATATCACGTCCTGAACCATGGGCCATTTGAAATACAAACCGGGCTGTTCCACCACGCGCACGGGTTTGCCAAACTCCAGCACCACCGCGCTCTGGGTCATGCGGACCGTATAAAAACTGGCAGACACCAGGAGCAATATGCCCAGGAAGGCCAGCACGCCTGCGCTCCAGCCGGCATTTTTCATGATGCACCCCCGGGCAATACCACTGGTGCGGCAGCACTCCGTGCGGGCGCGATGGGCAGGGGCGCCATAGAAACGGTGGGCGCGGCGGCGCCGGTGCTGCTGCCGGCTTGATGCTCCTGGTGGCCGGCCATCGGCATATAAATCACGGGCTGCCCCTTGCCTTCAATAATGACCTTTTGCGTATGACTGAGGATGTCCTGCATGGTCTGCAGGTACATGCGTTCACTCACGACCTTTGGATTCTTTTCATAAGCGCCCAGTATATCCAGGAAACGGGCGCTATCCCCTTTGGCGCGGTCGACCACCTGCTGCTTGTAGGCTTCAGCGCCCGTCACCATGGCCGACGCCTCACCGCGGGCGCGGGGGACGATATTATTGGCATAAGCCTGCGCCTCGTTGCGCGCACGCTCCAGGTCCTCCCGCGCGGCCGTCACATCCAGGAAGGCCGGCTGCACCGCCTTGGGGGGCCCCACCTCCAGCAACTGCACGGCATCTACAGTGATGCCTGCATGGTAGCGGTCGAGCAGATCCTGCATGATGCTCATGGCCTTCTGCTCCACGGGCCCGCGCCCGGCGGTGAGGAGCCCGTCGATCTTGCTCCGCCCCACCACTTCGCGCATGGCCGATTCGGCCGCGTAACGCACCAGTTGTTCCGGGCTGGTGGTGGCGAAGAGATACTGGCTCGGGTTGCTGATCCGGTATTGCACGGCAAACCGGACATCGACCACATTTTCGTCTGCCGTCAACATCATGCCCGGGTTGAGGGCATCACCGCTGCCCGTATAACCCAGCACCAGGCGCAGGCTCTGGGTGACCTTGGGCGTGTAGACCACCTCGATGGGATAGGGAAGATGATAATGCAGGCCGGGTTCGACAATGTTGACTTCCTTGCCAAAGCGCAGCACCACACCCTGCTCGTCGGGCCCCACAACGTAGATACCCGAGGCAATCCAGATCAAAGCCACTACCCCGGCCACGATCAGCGGCAATTTGTTCATCCATTCCCGTGGTGCCCCGGGACCGCCCTTCCCCCCCAGAGCGCCGCCGAGACGGCGCAATTCCTCGGTGATTTTTTTGATATCGAAGGGTGGCTTTTGCTGATTGGGGCGCCGCCCCCAGGGATTATCATTCTTGTTCCCGCCCGGATCACTCCACGGCATGCCGCTCTCCTTCCTCAGTCCTGAACACGCATTGTAGGGGGCGTCTCTATGGCATGACAACCACTCAGGCGCCCCCCATGGCGGGCGCACAGTCGGCGCCACGCCAGTTCATCCATATCCACCAAAAGATGGGAACCACCAGAATCCGTGAAGGTTTCCTCCAGGACGGTTCCGACCCGCTGCAAGCGCGCCCGTAGGGCACCCTCTTCGGGACCCAGGAAAAGTTCGGCACGGACGCGCTTGCCCGCCAGTTCCTGGGCGATGACCGCCAGCAAGGCCGGCAAACCCTCTCCCGTCAACGCACTGACGCGAACCGCCACCACTTCTCCCGACGCCTGATATTCGATACCCACCGTACCGCCGGCGATGTCCATTTTGTTGCGTACCAAAAGCCGCGGAATGGCGGCCGCCCCGATTTCTTCCAGAACCGATTCCACTGCCGCAGCCTGTTGCTCCCAGCATGGATCGCTGGCATCCACGACATGGAGCAGCAATTGTGCCTGGTTGACCTCTTCCAAGGTGGCCCGGAAGGCGGCAATGAGTTCATGGGGCAATTCGCGCAGAAAACCGACCGTATCCGCCAGGAGCACGGTGCCGTGGCCGGGTAGGGTTAAGCGGCGAATGGCCGGATCCAGGGTGGCAAAAAGCTGATCGGCCGTATAGCTTGAGCCATGGCTGAGGGCATTGAACAAGGAGGACTTGCCGGCATTGGTATAACCGACCAGCGCTACGGTGGGCAGCGGTGCGCGAAGGCGGGCGCGACGCTGGGTACCCCGGTTGGCCGCCACCTTGAGCAGGCGCGAACGCAACATACGGATCCGATCACCGATGAGCCGGCGATCGGTTTCCAGTTGGGTTTCGCCGGGGCCCCGCAGGCCGATACCGCCCCGTTGGCGTTCCAGATGGGTCCATCCCCGCACCAGTCGGGTACGCAGATGGGAGAGCTGCGCCAGCTCAACCTGCAATTTGCCCTCGTGGGTCCGGGCCCGGCGCGCAAAAATATCCAGAATCAAGCCCACCCGATCGACCACCCGGCACCCCAGGGCACGTTCCAGATTGCGCTCCTGAACGGGACTCAGGATGCGGTCAAAAAGCACCAGTTGCACCCCCAAACTGGCCACAGCGGCGGCAATCTCCATCACCTTCCCGCTCCCGATGAAGGTCGCCGGGTCCCGCCGCTCGCGACGCACCACGAACGCGGTTTCCACGACGGCGCCGCTACCCTCCGCCAGATGACGGAATTCCTCGCCTTCGTCCCCATCCTCCTCCCCCCGCAGGAGCACGTGAACGAGGATGGTCTTTTCCCGTCCCCTCTGCTCCGGGACGGCGGGTTCCGTAATCAGGATTCCGTCTCCACCTCGGTGACTTCATCCGGCTCACGATCCGGCAAGGGCAGACGCACATCCTTGCCCGGTACCACCGTGGAGATCGCATGCTTGTAGATCATCTGGCTGACATTGTTGCGCAGCAAAACGACGAATTGATCAAAAGATTCAATGAAACCCTGCAGCTTGATGCCGTTCACCAAATAAATGGCGACAGGGACATGCTCCTTGCGGAGAAGGTTGAGAAATGGATCCTGGAGGATCTGTCCCTTTTGTTGTCCGGCCATTTTTATCTCCTTAGCTCAATTTATGGCGCTTCTTGGCGTAGCACTTCCGGACTTAGACTAGCTCAACGGAATGGAAAACGCCATGACCCGTCAAAGCTGCCCCGGGGCACCCGCGCGCCTCGCGCGGCAGGATCTCGTGCGTTTGCCGAGCCCCTTCTCGTGCCGCCACCCTGCCGTGTTCAATGGCCGCATGGCCGAAAATGCGGGTATCCGACCACCGCCAGCCAGCTACCCACGGCAACGCAGAGTCCGTCTGCCGCCATCCCGTCGCTGGGATCGAGGTAGAGGTCGGGGCTTTCCTGGCGCAACCAGGTTTCCTGGCGCTTGGCCAATTGTCTCGTTGCCGCCGCCGCCGCGGCGAGGGCCTCGGGCAAGGGGCACAGCCCTTCCAGATAGGGCATGAGCTGGCGATAACCCACGGCCCGCATGGCCGGGAGATCGGGCGCATAGTGTTGCGCCTGCAAGTGGCGCAACTCGTCCAGAAAACCCGCCGCCATCAT
>JAJYQY010000127.1 GCA_021794385.1 Pseudomonadota bacterium
TAACGGCATCGGTCTCCTGACCATCGGCCTGGTAATAGCCGGTCCAGTGCCCGAAATGCTCGCTCTGACTCAGACCCTGGATGCGCCCCCAGGAGGGTTGACCGGCCAGCGCCCGGGCCATGCTGTCGTCGTACCAGAGCTTGACGATCAAAGGCAAGTGCCGTGCCGCGAGGTCCAGCAACAGCGGATGCACCGGGGTTTCGACGGAGAAGGTCTTGTCGAGCAGGCCCTTGAGGGTCTTGCGGTGCTTGAAGTTCTCGATGTACTGGGCCGCCGCAGTGAGGTTGCGGCGGATCCGGTGGGGAACGGTGACCTGGCTGCTGAGGGTTTCGGCCAGCGCCGGCAGATCGCTGGGGACCGTCGCACCGGCCTCTGCGAGCAGCCCTGGGCCCAGGTAGGGGATGATCCGGCCATTGGCGAGGCCGTTGAGAATCTCTGACAGGTCGTTGCCCATGCGTATGCTTCCTTATGTAGTGACGGGGGGGAAGGCGGCTTTGATCTGTGCCACCGCCGCCGGATCCAGGCGAAACACCCCCCTCCCGCCGGAGAGGGGTTCGTAGGCATTGTGCGAGCTGCGGCTCAAGTGATTGAACCACGCCTGGGGGCTGGCTGCCGCCGGGCGCTCGCCGATCTCCTGAACCGAACCGTCGTTGGCGAAACGCACGTGAATCATGACCAGTGAATCTTCCATGCTGTGCTCCTCATAAACCCGAGGCAAAGCCCAGGAGTTCTATGGTGACGTCTTCCTCGCCGAGGATGGCCTGACAGGCAAGGCGCGATTTGCTGCCGACGCCGACGATGCTGTCGAGCTGTTCATTTTCCTTGCGCTGAATCTTGGAAATGCTCTTGCGCCCTTCGTGCACAAAGATATGGCAGCTATCGCATTCACCCTTGCCTTCGCATTTCTGGGTGATGGACTCGCCGGCAGCCAGGATGGCATCGACTAAGCGGGTTCCTGCCGGCATTTCAATGGTCTTACCGCTGGGCTTGATGGATACAACGGGCATTGCATTCTCCTTCTTTGCTGGCTAATCAACGTAGGTTCAATAAATGGCGGCACCGGCCCCGACATGGACGGATGCCTCTTTCAGGGTTTCGATAATGAAGGCGATCTGCTCCTCATCCAGGCGCGGGTGGAAGGGTAGGACCAGGGTGCGATCGGCCACGCGCTCCGCGGTGGGGCAGCGATTGGCGCCGCGTTCGCGGTAATAGGACTGCAGATGCATGGGGCTGCAGTAGGACGCGGCCTCGATCCCGCGCACGCGCAGATCCTCGACGATGGCGTCGCGGCTGCTGCGGCTGAAGCGCGTACCGAGGTGTACTTCATAGACAAACCAGTGCACTTCCGTGGCTTCCGGGGCGCGGTAGGGATCCTTGATGCCCTCAAAGGATTTCATGTATTCATAGTAAAGGGCTTCCATCTGCTGGCGGCGCGCGAGAATGCCTTCCAGGCGGGAAAGCTGCACCAGACCCAGTGCCGCCTGCAGGTCGCTCATGCCGGCCTGCAGGGGTGGCCGGGCGGCGGCCACTACCGAGATGCGCTCGGCAATGCTGCGGGATGCATACTGGTGCAGGCGGCTGGCCACCGCGTCGTCATCGGTAACCACCATGCCGCCGTCGCCGCAGAGCAGGGCGGAGGGCTGGGAGAAGTCGAAAATCGCACAATCGCCAAAGTTGCCCACCAGCCGCTCCTGGTAGCGGGAGCCGATGGCCTCGCTGGAATCCTCGAAGAGCAGCACCCCGGCCGCGTCGGCCTGTTCGCGCAGGACCGACCAGGCAGCCGGGTGTCCTTTGGTGTTGCCCGCCAGGATCGCTCGGGTTTTTCCGGTGACGAGGCGCCCCGCTGCCTGCGCCGAGAGGGTGCCGGAATAGTAGTCGATATCGGCGAATACCGGCTGCACCCCATACCAAGCCAGGGCATGGCCGATTTGCCGCCAACTGTAGGGAGAGAGGATGACCTCGTCGCCGTCGCGCAGCTCATGAGCCCGGAGACAGAGCAGCAAGCCGAGGGTAGCGCTGGCCACCGCCACCGCATGGCGCCGCCCCAGATACTCCGCAAAGGCCGTCTCGAAGGCCTCCACTTGCGCGCCGGCGCTGATGCGCTCGGAACGCAGCACCTCTTCGACCTGGTCCAGCTCGGTCTGGCTGATATCCGGATCGGAAAGAGGGATCAGGGGCTCGCTCATGACCGCCTCTCGTGCATGGCGAGAAGAACAGCGGTGGCGACCGCCATGTTCCGGGTCAGCCGCCAACAGTGCTCGCTGGTATCCACCAGATGGACGTCAAAGTAATCGCCACTCTGAAAGGGGGTCTCTATCACATCGGAGGACGGACAGCGGGTGATGGTCAGGGCGGGGAAGCGGGGACGCAGCACGGCGAGTACATCCTCGCCATCGCTGCATGCCCCGCTGCCCAGTTCCGTCATGGTCTGCAATTCCAGTGCCGAGATGGCCATGGCTCAGCCCTCCAGCCGCCTGGCTTCCACCGTGATCGGGAGCCGGGTGTCGCTAGCCAGGTCAGGCAATTCGAGGCGCCAACCATTGGCCAGGGTGATAACCCCACCCCACAGGTCGGGCTTGTCCATCTGGACAATGGGTTCCTCCAGGTCCTTTTTCGGGACGTAGGCGGAGAGGATGCCGGCACTGTCTTTGCGAATCATGATCTTCATAGGAATTCCTTTATCGGGCCTTCAATGGGCGCAGGAGAGTGCTTCGCGGGCGGTGATATCGGGTACATCCATCAGCTTGAGGAGGATGGATGGCAGGACTCGCAAGAGATGATCCACGTCCTCCGCGCGACTGTACCGGCCAAGAGAAAAACGCAAGGACGCCAGAACGGATGCCTTGGACAGCCCCATCGCGGTGAGCACATGGGAGGGTTCCTGGCCGCCGGCGGCACAGGCGGCGCCCGCCGATGCCAGGACACCTGCCTGCTCCAGACGGTGCAGAAGTTCCTCGCCGTCCAGGGTCGCAAAGCCGATGTTGCTGGTATTGGGCAGACGCGGCGTGTCTTGGGCATGGACCTGGGCGCAGGGCATGAAGGCCAGGATGCCCCGCTCCAGACGGTCACGTAGCGCGGCTATCCGGCGCCTGTCGCGCTCCATGTCATCGTGGAGACGGGCCGCTGCACCGAAGCCGACAATGGCCGGCACATTCTCCGTACCGCCCCGCCGGCCCCTTTCCTGATGGCCGTGGAAGAGGGGCGGGAGGGTCAGACCCTTGCGCATGTACAGGGCGCCGACCCCTTTGGGACCGTGGATCTTGTGAGCGGAGCAGGAGAGCAGATCCGCCGGCACTTGCCCGACGTCCATCGGCATCTTGCCCAAAGCCTGGGTAGCATCGGTGTGGAAAAGGATCCCCCGGCTACGGGCAATGGCCGCCGCCTCGGGGATGGGGAAGATCACGCCGGTTTCGTTGTTGGCCCAGATCAGCGAGATCAGGGCGGTGTCCGGGCGGACGGCAGACAGCAGCATCTCCAGATCCAGGCGACCATCACCATCCACCGGCAGGTAAGTCACTTCGATGCCCAGTCGTTCCAGATGGCGGCACATCAGCAGCACCGAGGGGTGCTCGACCTGGCTGGTGATCAGGTGACGCTTGCCCGCTGCCAACGACAGGGCGCCGAGGATGGCGGCATGATTGCTTTCCGTCGCCCCGCTGGTGAACACGATCTCTGCCGGGCTGCACCCCAGGAGCGCAGCCACGGCTGCCCGCGCCTCGGCCACCCCTTTTTTCACGGCGGCGGCCGGTCCATAGGTACTGGAGGGGTTGGCAAAAAGACCGGAGAGATAGGGCAGCATAGCGTCCAAGGCTTCCGGTGCCAGGGCCGTGGTCGCGTTGTTGTCCAGATAAACAGCAGATCCGGGAATCATGGCTGTTGCTCCAACAGCGGCGTGATCTCTTCTTCGCGGCACCCCACGATCATGCCGTTGGCGAACTCCACCAGATACAAGGGCGTATTGCTCTCTTCGTGGTGTCCCACGCGAACGATTTCCCCCGCGCTGTCCCTCGCCACCAACAACGCATCCGCGGGCTGTTCGGGGTAGGAACCATCGTTATGGATATCGGTGCAGGCCAGTACCCGCAGGCCCCAGTCGAAACGGGGAGGGCGCAAATCCATCATGGCGCTTCCTCCCCAACGGCATCGGCATCGTCGTCTTCTTCCACCGGCTCCAGTTCGCGGCCCTTCATGCCGACCATATAGCCGCGCTCGTAGAAGTCGATGCCGTAGATATAAAACTGCTGGAGAAAGGTACCAATGCTGGCCACATAACCGACGTCGCCCTTTTGCACGAGCACTTCACCGATTTCCTTGCCCGGGAAAGTGCCATCGTTGCGCACATGCTTGCGCGAGCGCACCTTGTCACCATAGGCAAAGATCGGTGATCCGCTCAACTCCACCACATCGCTGTCGCGGCTCATTCCCATACCTGTTCCCTCCCTTTCTGAGCATCCCGGAATGGCGTGCTCCCACCCAAACGTTCCCAAGCCAGGCTGCG
>JAJYQY010000008.1 GCA_021794385.1 Pseudomonadota bacterium
CCCTTGTCTGGCGGCCATAGCGCAGTGGCACCACCCCTTCCCATCCCGAACAGGACCGTGAAACACTGCAGCGCCTATGATAGTCGAGGGCCTCCCTCCGCGAAAGTCGGTCACCGCCAGACTCCTAATTAGTGATTAGTGCAAATATCCTGCATCTCTACGGCTGCAGGATATTTTTTGCCTGGGATCGTAGAGTTGGAAGCCCTTTTGTTTCCCCGGCGAGAGCCGGGGGAATCCAGGATACGCCGGTGACTGGACGCCGGCTTTCGCCGGGCGGGTTTTCGTAACTCGGCGTCGCGATCGGGCAGAAGGTCAGATCTTTTCCCGGCCTTGCCGGATTTGGGCCTGCACGAGGGCGAGCGGTAAGCTGAACGTGACCTTTTCCTCCACCCCCGCTGTTTCTTCGGGCATTTTCGCACCCCATCCGATCAGGGTGTTGATGATGCCCTGGACCAGGCTCTCCGGCGCCGAGGCGCCGGCGCTGATGCCAATCCGCTGCACGGATGAGAACCAGTCGTGCTGGAGTTGCTCCGCGTCTTCAATGAGATAGGTGGGGGTGCCCAGTCGCGTGCCCAGTTCCGCCAGGCGGCTGGAATTGGAGCTGTTCGGTGCGCCCACGACCAGCATGATGTCGACCTGCGGGGCGAGGGTCTTCACGGCATCCTGACGATTCTGGGTGGCATAGCAAATATCATCTTTCTTGGGGCCTTCAATGTTGGGAAAGCGTTGCCGTAGGGCCTGAATCACTTCCGCTGTATCATCCATGCTCAAGGTGGTTTGGGTAATATAGGCGAGCTTGTCCGGATCCCTCGGATGTAGGGTGGAGACGTCGCTGACATTGGAGACCAGAGACATCATCCCCGCTTCGACCTGGCCCATGGTGCCTTCCACCTCCGGGTGTCCGGCATGGCCGATGAGGATCATTTCCATCCCTTCGCGGCTGTATTTCTTGACCTCCATGTGGACCTTGGTCACGAGGGGACAGGTGGCGTCAAAGACGGTGAGGCCGCGGGCCGCAGCCTGCTGCCGTACGGCCACGGGAACACCGTGGGCACTGAAAATCACGGTGGCTTTGTCGGGAACTTCGCGCAGACCTTCTACAAATATGGCGCCGCGCTCACGCAGGCCCTCGACGACATGGCGATTATGGACCACTTCATGGCGCACGTAGATGGGTGCACCAAAGAGATCGAGGGCACGTTCGACAATCTGAATGGCCCGGTTCACGCCCGCACAAAAGCCGCGGGGGTTGGCGAGGAGTATTTCCATGGGTATCTCGCTGGTGGAGGAATGACCATGATGGTCGCTTGTGGGAAAGCCGGTGTCAACGCTGGCCAGCCCGTAGCCGCCCGCCTAGAGATCGCCCCACAAACTCTGTGCCCCGGCAACGGCGGCAATGGCAGCGGTTTCGGCGCGGAGGATGCGCGGGCCCATCCGGATGGGGCGGAAGCCGAGGTCGCGGGCGGCGGATATTTCGTCCGGATGTAATCCGCCTTCGGGGCCGCTCAGGATGGTCAATGGGCTGCGGGGGGCGGGAAGGTCCCGCAGGCGATCCGTGGCCTGTGGTTCCAGCACCAAGCCATCTCCCTGCACCCCGGGGAGGGCTTGGAGCAAGGGGAGCGGTGTGCAGAGTTCGGGAAGCGTGGTGCCGCTGCTTTGTTCACAGGCGGCGATGATGACCTCTCGCCAGCGCTCGGTACGCCGCGTCTTGCGTTCCTCGGCAATAACGGCGACGCTGTGCTGACACTGTACCGGCTGAATGCGCTGCACTCCCAGTTCCACGGCTTTTTGCAACGCCCATTCCAGCCGCTCGCCGCGGGTCAGGGCCAGCAGTAAAGTGATGGCGAGGGGAGACTCCGTAGGGCGAGGCGCATGGGCGCGGATGGTGACCAGCGCGCGGCCGTTATCGCTACCGTTAAGCTCGGCGTGATAGTCACAACCGTCGCCGTTGAAGAGCGTGAACGGTTGTCCCCTGCGGGCGCGCAGTACGCGCAAGAGATGATGGCTTGGCGCCTGATCGAGGAGCAGCGGGCCGGACTCGGGTAGCTGCAGCGACGTATAAAGGTGGATGCGGGGCATGGCAATGAGAATTCCAATACGATTGTCAACATTATATCATGGACAGGGGGAAAACCTCCTTGCGGCCGCAACGGAGGAGTCCTTGGCGGGATGGGAGAGGGGGTCTGGCCATGCATGGCGACATTGACTGCCGCAGGCCGCCCTTGTGGGAGCGGCGCGCAGGGATTGTTCCGGCCTGGATTTATAATCAGGCCAGTATCTTGTTGCATCGTGACGCCGGGCCCGTCTATGTGCCCTTGCGTTACGTTTCCGTAATGGCCATTTTGTCGTTAAGGGAATGGGTGTTCTGTGATTTTATCGGCGGTAAGGTCGCGGTCACCGTCTGGCACCATTTTGCCCCCCAGCTCCGCCAGGATTTGCAAGATGCCGTTCCCTGCCAGATGGATTTGTTTAATCCGGATAGTGAGGTGATTTTGCGGCGTTTGCCCATGGAATTCAACCAGGCCCTGGCGGCGGCCCTCAAAAAGCAGGCGGAAAAGCGGCGGCCGTCATCGCAGGTGATCGCTTTGGACGGGCGGGGCCGTGATGAAAATAGCGATGGATAGGGTGTGGGTTGGCAACTTGCTGCGTACCTGTGCGGATCGCTTTATTTTGCCGCGTTTTCAGGAGGTGAGATCCAGCCGCAAGCCCGATGGCAGCATCGTCACCAGCGCCGACATCGATAGTCAGAATTTTCTGCGCGAAATGCTCGCTGCGCGCTACCCCGAGATTCCCTTGTTGGGAGAGGAAATGTCCGGGGCGGAGCAGGTGAAGCTGTTAGCGGAATCGGATGTCCTATGGTGTCTGGATCCCTTGGATGGCACCAGCAATTTTGCCGCCGGAGTGCCGGTTTTCGGCATTTCCCTGGCATTGCTCAGCGGCGGGCGGGCGGTGCTTGCCTGGGTCTATGATCCGGTGCGCGGGGAGCTGTTTTTCGCAGAACAAGGCCGTGGGGCGGTGGTGGAGGAGATGGCGTTGGCTCCCCGCTTGGCGCCAGCGTTGGGTGATTGCGTGGGTGTGGTCGATTATAAGCGCCTTCCCCGTGATCTGGCCCTGCGCATGATCGACGAGCGACCCTTCCATAGCCAGCGCAACTTCGGTGCATCGGTGCTGGAGTGGTGCTGGCTGGCGGCAGGTCGTTACCATTTTTATTTGCATGGGGCGCAGCAACTCTGGGACATGGCCGCCGGCGAACTGGTCCTGCGCGAAGCGGGCGGCACGGTGACCGATCTGGCGGGCCAGCCCTTGGGTGTGGGCAGTCTGAAACTCCAGTCGGTGCTGGCCACCCTCGATCCAGATCTGCACCGGGCCTGGCGCGCCTGGCTGGATGGGCGGTCTTGAGTTCCCAAAGGGGCGCCTTTGTTTTATGCTAAAACGATCTTTTTCAACCCATCCGCTGAGGACCCTATTTCATGGCTACCATTCGCAATCTTGCTCTGTCGTTACTCCCGGTCACCGAATCCGCCGCCCGCGCCGCCAGCGGCTGGATCGGTCGCGGAGAAAAGGAGCTGGGTGACGGGGCGGCGGTGGATGCGATGCGCACCGCCCTGGCGCAGGTGCCCATGCGGGGTACCGTCGTGATCGGCGAGGGTGAAAAGGACGAAGCACCCATGCTCTACAATGGCGAGCATGTGGGTTCCGGCGAAGGGCCGGAAGTGGACATCGCCGTGGATCCCGTCGAGGGCACGAGCTTCCTGGCCAATGGTATGGCGGGTTCCATTTGTGTACTGGCGGCGGCCCCCAAAGGCAGCATGTTCCGGCCGGGGCCGGCCTTTTATATGGATAAGCTGGTGGTACCGGCGCCGGCGCGGGGAAAGATTGATCCGGCAGCGCCGCTGCGGGATAAACTCGCGAGTCTGGCCAATGCCCTGGGTAAGGATGTGCGGGATCTGCGCATTTTCGTGCTCAAGAAGCCGCGCCATGAGGCGATGATTCGGGAGATTCAGGCGGCCGGAGCCACCGTGCGCCTGCAGACCGATGGTGATGTCAGCGGTGGCATCATGGCGGCCCTGGGGGTGAAGGTGGATGCCATGATGGGCATTGGCGGCACTCCCGAAGGCGTCATCACGGCTTGCGCGGCTCGCGCCATGGGTGCTGATATGTTTGCTGCCCTCGCGCCGCAAAAGCCGGACGAGGCGGAGGCATTGCGTGCAGCGGGCTTGCAGGCCGGCCAGTGGCTCGGTCGCGACGATCTGGTGTCCAGCGATGATGTACTTTTCGTGGCCACGGGCCTGACCTCGGGAGACATCCTGGAAGGTGTGTCGCGGTCCCATTATTTTGTGGAGAGCGAGAGCCTCGTCATCTCCGGTCATGATGGCATTCTGCGTCGCGTGCAGACCCATCAAAGAGTTAGCTGAATTTTAAACCCTATGGCTCGCCCCAGTGGCCGCTGCAAGCGATGGAAGGAGATGTTATGAGTGTCAGCCG
>JAJYQY010000023.1 GCA_021794385.1 Pseudomonadota bacterium
CCAGCAGGAGTTCCGCCGTGCCGGGGGTCAGGCCGAAGCCCGTGGCCAGGGCGAGGACCCGGTCGGGAATGCCATCCTGGCGTAAGGCGTGGAGAATGGTCTCGGCGCGCCGGGTGGCGAGGCTGATACCGCCTGGCTGCGGCGCGACGCGCACCAGGACCTGACTCGCCGATGCCTGCTTGATGATGCCGGCAACGGCCTGCAGGCGTTGACGGCCGGCACTGGAAAGCTGGTGGGCATTGCCGGCAAACAGACTGGCGGCGGGCATGCTGACGTGCACGCCGTCACTGGCAGCGCGGACCCGGGCGTAGACCGTGAGGGCTTTGGCATAGGCCGGTGCGGCGTTTTCCGGGTGTTGACCGGCCAGGGTGGCCACCCGTTTTTCTTCCTGCTGGAGCAGGGTTTTTTGTTGCTGGATTTCCTGCTCCAGGTGCTGGTTTTGCGCTGTGCTCATGGTCCTGGCGGCGAGCTGCTGGCGCAATTGGCCATATTCCGTCTGCAGGGACTGGTATTGCGTGCCGAGGCGCTGTACCTCCTCTTGAAGATCCCCAAGTTGGTGTTGTTGGGTCTCCTGCCGGCGGATTTCGGCAAGGCCGGCCATCCGTGCATCAAAAATCCGGGCGTCGACCTGGAACAGGGCCGGTTGCGCCTGATCCTGCTTCATCAGGGCGAGGGCGTTGCGCAGGCCGTCCAGGGTGGCTGGCGGTATGGGGGCTACGCGTTGTGCGGCCAGCAGGCGTTGTTCTGCGTTCTGGATCCGGGGGGCCGTTGCGGCATTGGCGGCTGCGGCGGTGAGAATCAGGATGGTGGCCAGGACGATGCGACGCATTACTGTCCCTCCTTGGCGAGTTGGGCCTTGGCCTCGTTGATGGCCTGATGAGTCGCGGCGATGCGGCTTTGCAAGTCCGTGATCTGCTGCTCCAGGGCGGCCTTCCGGGCCTCCATGGAAGTTTCCTTGAGCCGGTTCTCGATGTTGTCCAGAAGGCTTTGGGCGAGCAGGGTCCGGCGCTCGGCCAGGGGGTAGTTGCCCCCGTTGGCTGCGGCCCGGGCCTCGGCGAGGGCGCGTTGCGCCGGTGCCAGTTGCGCGGGGCTGACCGCCGGCGAAAGGGTGAGGATACGCACCCGTCCTTCCTGCACGGCAATGCTGCCCGTAGCGCTCTCCTGGGGGCTGGGCTGCACCATCTGGGCGCAGGCGCTCAGGCCCAGGATGAGGGTGAGCAGGAATCCGAGGCGGGTCAAAAAGGTAGTGATGGGCCAGTTACGCATGGTGTTGATGCTCCTCTCCGGCGCGATGATAAGGCAAGCCGGCCTGAATGCTCCAGGCGCGGTAAATCTGTTCGGCCACGACCACGCGCACCACCGGGTGGGCCATGGTCAGGGGCGACAGCGACCAGCGCCAGTCGGGCCGCAAGGCCGGGTCGAGGCCATCGGGTCCGCCGATCCACAGGGCTACGTCCCGCCCGCCGCCGAGCCAGTCATCGACCCGCTGCGCCAGCACCTCGCTGCTCAACGTGCGCCCGGTGACTTCCAGTGCCACCCGTTCCGCGCCGGTGGGGGTGGCGGCCAGCAGGCGTTCGCCCTCCTCCCGTCGCCAGCGCGCAGGATCGCCTCCCTTCCCCCGTCGCGCCAGGGGCAGGGAGCGCCACTGGACCTGAAAGTGGGGAGGCATCCGCGCGGCGTATTCGCTGACGCCCGCCTCCACCCAGTCGGGCATGCGGGTGCCGATGGCCAATATCCACAAGCGCATGGCTTCAATGGGCTTCGCTCTGGCCCCGTACCCGTGGCAGCTCGCCCCACAGACGTTCCAGTTGGTAAAAATCACGGCTCTCGGGCCGCATCAGGTGCACGACCACGTCGCCGAGGTCCACCAGCACCCAATCTCCCGCCGTGAGGCCTTCCGCGCCCAAGGGGCGGATACCCTGGGCGCGGGCCGCAGTGGCAACGGCATCGGCCAGGGCGCGCAACTGACGGTCCGAATTGCCGGAGGCAATGACCAGATAGTCGGTAATGTCGGTTTGCGCGCGGACATCGATGACCTTGATATCGCCGCCTTTGTGTTCATCCAGGGTAGAGACCGCCAGGTCCCTCAATGCTTCTGCAGTCAACAAGGTGCTTGATCCTTTGGTAATGGCGATGAGCTTTGGTAAAGGCCCTCTGCTTCAATATAATCCAAGACCACATCGGGTAACAAAAAACGCGGACTATGGCTGTGGGCCAGGAGGCTGCGGATCTGGGTGGCGGAAATCTCGAGGGCGGTCACCGTGTGGAAAAGGATCTTGCCCGCGGGCTGTGCGCGAAGGGTGGCGGCACGGTCACAGCGGCGTTGATAGAGGGTTCGACGCAGGCCCTCGGGGAGCTCCGCCGCCGGCCACCCCGGCCGCCCCGTGACCACCAGGTGGGTGAGGTCGAAGATTTCTTCCCAGTCGTGCCAGGTATCAAAACGGAGAAAGGCGTCCATGCCGATGACCATCGCCAGCACCGCCTCGGGCCGTTCGCGGCGCAGAGCACGCAGGGTTTCGACGGTGTAGGATGGGCCCGGGCGCTCGATTTCCACGGCGGTGACGCTGATATGGGGATGCCGGGCCACGGCGTGCCGGGTCATTTCCAGGCGGTGACGGGCGTCGGCCCAGGGGCTTTGCCGGTGCGGCGGGTGTCCCGCTGGAATCAGTAAAATACGGGCGATGCCCAGCGCCTGGCGAACCTCTTCCACGGCGCGAAGATGGCCGTAATGGATAGGGTCGAAGGTGCCGCCAAGAAGGACCAGATCGCCGGATTCGGAGCGTTGCATAAGCAAGCAATATAACCAAGGGCCGCCGACAAGGAAAGCGCTGCTGCAGTAGCACCGCTGGTTGGCGATGACAGGCGGATCGCAGATCCGCGGTGATGCAGTGGTGGCGGCCGGAATGGAGGGAGGATGGCACAGGAAAGCAATCTCTGGCAGAAAATCGTCGCCCAATGGGCGGCACTCACCTTGCGGCTGGCGGCCCTGCTGCCCGCTGCCCTGCGCGCCATGGCCGGTGCCGCCCTGGGCACTGTGGCCATGCTCACCCTGCGGCGGACCCGCGGGGTGGTCGATACGAATCTCGCCATTGCCTACCCGGCCGCCAGCCGGGGAGAACGACGGCGACTCCGCCGCCGGCATTTCCGTGCCCTCGGGCAGGCCGCCCTGGATCTAGGCCCCCTCTGGTATTGGTCCCTGCCCCGCGCCTTGGGCCTGATTCGCGAGGTCTCCGGCGCCGAGGCGGTGGATGCGGCCCTGGCCAAAGGGCGGGGCGTCCTCCTGTTCACTGCGCACCTGGGCGCCTGGGAGGCCGCGGTCTTGTATATCGGCCAGCGTTGGCCGGTGACGGTGATGTATATGGATACCCGCAATCCCGCCATCAACGCGCTCATGGTGCAGGGCCGTGGCCGCAGCGGCGCCCGTCTGAGCAAAAAGGAAAACGGCATTCGCCCCCTCTTGCAGGCGCTGAAGCAGGGTACTGTCGTGGGTATCCTGCCGGACCAGAATGTCGATCCCAGCGAAGGCGTCTATGCCCCCTTTTTTGGCCGCCCAGCCTGCACCACACCCTTGCTGGGGCGTCTGGCCGCGCGCCAGGGCACGCCTGTTTTCGGCCTTTTTGCCTACCGCTTGCCCTGGGGAAAGGGTTTTCGCGTCGAGATCATCCCCATGGGCCCCCAGTTTCCGAGCGGCGATGCCGAGCAGGATGCCGCCGCCATGAACCGGACCTTGGAGCAGGCCATCCGCCGCGCTCCGGAGCAATACTGGTGGGTACATCGCCGCTTCAAGGATCAGCCGCCGGGGTGGACGCCGCCTTACTAAGGATTTGATCCTGGACCCGGCCGTTGGCGATGGCATTTTAGGGCAAAGAAGCCCGCCGATAAGGCGGCCACAATGGCAAGCAGGGGGACGGTGGCGGAAGAGAGCGGGGGTCGAACCCACTCGGCACTGGAGTACAATGCCAACCGGATTTGAAGTCCGGCCGCCCCACCGGGGACGTATCCCTTCCATAATTTAAAATACTATAGCGCAACTGTTGACGGAACATGAAACCGGGAAAAACGGTATCAAGGTTGCTGTTGCCGGGATGTTGATCGTCGCTGCTAATCGCTTTCGTTGTTTGGTGCCGGCAAAGCATTACCCCCAACACCGAAGGTCGCCTCGCTGGCCTGCCGAATGCTGCGCAGGTTGCCTTGCCTCCTGGTGAAGACGCTCCGGTCGAAAAACTCAAGGATCTGGATAGCCAGCTTACGCCCCACGTCGATACGGTCCCGATACTGCGCGGCGGTAAAGCGCCCCTCCGCCAGTTCATGGCCAAGCGCCTCGGCAATAGCGGCCAGCCGTCCCACGCTTTCCCTAGGGAAGAAGTGATCATGGGCCACTTTCAACACTTGTCCGGTGCGGGCGACCCGGT
>JAJYQY010000080.1 GCA_021794385.1 Pseudomonadota bacterium
GGATGTTCGGCAGGGCCGCGGAAAGCTCCGCAAAACTCTGCTCCGCCGCCCGCAACTGCAAGATCTCCGACTCCTCGATGAGGGGACAGACCCAATAAATCTGCCGCCCGGCCCGCACCAGATCGCGCATCCGCTCCACCAATGCAGCGCGGCGGCTGTCGGGCATCACCACCGTCTCTACGGGCGTGCGGCCGGGAGGGAGTTCGTCGATCACCGACAGGTCCAAGTCCGCATGGATGGTCATGGCCAGGGTACGCGGGATGGGGGTAGCCGTCATCACCAGGAGGTGGGGCATTCGGCCCTTTTCCTGCAATTGCCGACGCTGCTCCACGCCGAAGCGATGCTGCTCATCAATGATCACCAGCCCCAGGCGGGCAAAGGCTACCCCTTCCTGAAACAAGGCCTGGGTGCCGGTAACCACCGCCAGGCGCCCCTCCTCCAGGTCCCCCAAGAGGGTGCGGCGCTCACTACTGCGATTACGCCCCGCCAGATGGCCAACGCCAATCCCCAAGGGGGCAAGCCATTGGGCGAAGCGATCGCGCAACTGCTCGGCGAGGATCTCCGTAGGCGCCATGAAGGCCACCTGATACCCCGCCTCCAGGGCCGTCAGCGTCGCCGCTGCCGCCACCAGGGTCTTGCCCGAACCCACATCGCCCTGGAGCAAACGGCGCATGGGGCGGGAGCGGCCCAGATCCGTGCGGATCTCGGTGATGACCCGTTCCTGCGCCCGGGTCGGGGCAAAGGGTAATTGCTGCAAAAAATGCCGCCACAATACCCCTGCGCCTTGAAGCATGGGCGCCGCCGCCCCGCGGTCGGCAGCGCCGGCGCTACGCACGGCCAGGTGGTGGGCCAGGAGCTCTTCCAGGGCCAGCCGCTGCCGGGCCGGGTGGGCCGGAGAAGGGATCCCGCCCTCCCCCTGATGCAGGAAACGCAGGCCATCGCTCATGCTGGGCATCAGCGGAGGCAGGAGGCCCTGCAGATAATCGGGAAGCTGGTCGGCCAGCGGCAAGGCCTGGGTGATCCAGCGTCGCCAGTGCAGTTGGGTAATCCCCTCGGTGCTGGGGTAGAAGGGCGTGAGGTGCTGCGGCGCCTGAAAATCCGCGGTGTCCGCCATAGCCCATTCGGGATGCACCATTTCCAGGCCGTGAAAGCCCGTGCGCAGTTCACCAAAGCACCACAGCCGGCGACCGCATCGCCATTGTCCACGCATGGCGCCATGGAGATGAAAGAGCCGCACCTGAATCTGGCCGCTGCCATCGCCCAGGCTCACCAGCCACTGCTCGCGGCGACCCCGCAGATGCTCCACGCCCAGGATCTCGCCCTCCACAGCCGCCTCCATACCAGACTGCAGGCCCGCCATGGGGTGAAGATGGCGGCGATCCTGGTAACGGCTGGGGAGATGAAAGAGGAGATCCTGCACCCGGTACAGGCCCAGGCGTTCCAGGCGTTCGGCCAGGGCCGGACCCACCCCGCGCAGGGCGGTAATAGGGCTATCGGGCGTGAGGGGCGCACCCGCCTGCACGGCACCTCCCTTGCAATGGTTCCGGCTGCGCTGCGCCGGGCAGAACCCTAGTCGGGCAGGGATTCACGCTGCGCCCATTCGTCGAGAAGGGCGCCGGGATTGAGCTGATGCATGATCGCCACTTGCGCCAGGGTATCCCGGTCGGCGATGAAACATTCGCCGCAGTGAACGCCGTGCTCCTCCAGAAGCCGCGCTAGGGACGGATGCTCGCTGAGGAGCACACGCACCGGGGTCTGCAGCAGGGTTTCCCGATCCATGCCCTAGCCCTCTTTCCCGAGAGCGACAATGCCATCGATCTCCACCATGGCCCCCCGCGGCAAACCCGCCACCTGTACCACCGCCCGGGCCGGATAGGGCGGTTCAAAAAATGCCTCCATGGCCTGATTGACCGCCGCAAAGTCCTGCAGATCCATGACATAGACCTGCAGCTTGACGGCATTTTGCAGGCTGCCGCCGGCGGCCGCGCACACCGCCTGGAGGTTATCCAGCACGCGCCGGATCTGCAACGCAAAATCACCGCCCACCATTTGCCCCGTTGCCGGATCCAGGGGGATCTGACCCGACAGATAGAGCATGTCGCCATGCACCATGCCCTGACTGTAGGCGCCGATGGCCTGGGGCGCGTGACTGGTATGCACCGGAACTGACATGCTTACTCCTGTTTTTCTCAAAAAGGGCCGGCTGCCCTAGCCCTTGACCCGCTGCACCCGCGACACCATGGGCAAGCTGCGCAAACTGCGCATGATCCGGGCCAGATGATCGCGATCATGGACTTCAATGGTAAAGGTGATACCCGTATAAAGTCCATCCTGGGGCTCGATATCGACATGGTCGATATTGGAGCCATCCTCGGAGATATAGGTGGCAATGCGCGCCAGCACCCCCCGGGCACTCTCGGCCACCACGCGGATATTCACCGGAAAATCGCCCTGGGCCGACGGGTCCCATTGCACATCCACCCAGCGATCCCGGCGTTTGCGCCACTCGCGGATATTATGACAATCATGGGTGTGGACCACGACCCCCTTGCCGGCGCTGATGAACCCGAGAATGGGGTCACCCGGAATGGGTCGGCAGCAGCGGGCCAGGGTCACCGGCATGCCTTCGGTGCCGCGGATGAGGAGCGGCTTTTTGGCCACCTCCTCACGCATCAGGCGGGCCGGCAAGAACTGGCTCACGGCCTGCCCCAGACGGCGGGCCGTCTGCGCGAGACGGCCACGGTCCTCCCCCTCGGGGAGCAATTTGTGGGCCACGACCAGCGGAAAAACCTCCCCCATCCCGATGGCAGCGAGGAGCTGGCTTTCGCTCTCCGCCTGAAAGAGCTTGAGGATGCGCTGAAAATCCGCCGGCCCCACGGCCTCCAGATTGCTTCCCAGGCTGTGCAGGGCCTTGGCCAGGAGGCTGCGCCCCAGGGTTTCGGCATCGCTACGCTGCATGGTCTTGAGATAGGCGCGCACATTGGCGCGAGCCTTCGCCGTCACCACGAAATCCAGCCAGCCCGGCTGAGGATGGGCCGAGGCGGCGGTGATGATCTCCACCCTGTCGCCGTTGTTGAGCAAAGAGCGCAACGGCACGTAGACGTCGTTGATCTTGGCCGCCACCGCCTGATCGCCGATGTCCGTATGCACCGCGTAAGCAAAATCCACCGCACTGGCCCCGCGCGGCAGGTTCATGATCTTGCCTTTGGGGGTGAACACGTACACTTCATCGGGAAAGAGGTCGAGTTTGACGCTCTCCAGGAACTCCTGGGAATCCCCCCCTTGGGTTTGCAGCTCCAGCAGGCGCTGCAGCCAGGCGCGGGCCTGCACCTCGGCGTTGAGGTTCGCGCCGCCGCTCTTGTACAGCCAATGGGCCGCCACCCCGGCCTCCGCCACCTGGTGCATGTCCTCGGTCCGAATCTGCACCTCCACCGGATGGCCGAAGGGCCCCAGCAGGACCGTGTGCAGGGATTGATAGCCGTTGGATTTGGGAATGGCGATGTAGTCCTTGAAACGTCCGGGAATAGGACGATACAGGCTATGGATGATACCCAGCACCCGATAACAGGTATCCACATCCGCCACGATCACCCGAAAGGCGTGCAGATCGTGAACTGCGCTAAAGGGCAGGCCCTTCTTCTGCATCTTGTGGTAGATACTATAGACATGCTTTTCGCGACCGCTGACCTGCGCCTCGATCCCTTCCCGGCGCAGGCGCTCTTCCAGGGCCTGCTGGATCTTGACCACCACTTCCTTGCGGTTACCCCGAGCCGTTTTGATGGCTTCACTCAGGGCATGCCAGCGCTTGGGATAGAGGTGGGAAAAAGCCAATTCCTCCAGCTCGATACGAATGGCATGGATACCCAGGCGTTGGGCGATGGGGGCGTAGATGTCCAACGTCTCGCGGGAAATGCGCCGGCGTTTTTCCGCCGTCATCACGCCCATGGTGCGCATGTTGTGCAGCCGATCCGCCAGCTTGATCAAGACCACGCGAATATCCCGGGACATGGCCAGAAACATCTTGCGGAAGTTCTCGGCCTGGGCCTCTTCCCGAGTCTCGAAACGGACCTGGCCGAGTTTACTGACCCCGTCCACGAGTTCCGCCACCTCCGGCCCGAAACGCTCGGCCAAGGCTTCCTTGCTGATGTTGCAATCCTCGATGACATCGTGCAGCAAGGCCGCCTGAATCGTGAACAGGTCCAGTTGCAGTTCTGCCAGGATGCACGCCACGGCAACGGGATGATGGATATACGGCTCACCACTGCGGCGGAGCTGATCGTGATGACTGTCCGCCGCAAACTGATATGCCTCGCGCGCCCGCTCCACCTCTTCCGGACCGAGATAGCGAACCAGCAATGCGCGCAAAGGGGCGCAGGGGTCCTCCAGGGCCGGAACGATGGGGGGCAGGCGCAAGACTACGCCCACCTCCCCCTGCTCCCGGCTCATCTCGGCCGGGGAGCGCATCACCGCGCCCTCAGGTAGCTGGTCCATCCTCTGCCCCGACTTCCTCACGACCCACGGCGCCGGGGAAACTGGCGAGCGGCGGTGGTACCTGCTGGTCCAGAATTTCCCGGCCCACCTTGCCCGCTGCCACCTCGCGCAGGGCCACGACGGTGGGCTTGTCCCGTCCCGGCTCGACCTGCGGCGCCGCCCCCGAGGCCAACTGCCGGGCTCGCCGGGCCGCCACCAGGGTGAGTTCAAAACGATTATCGACATGCTCCAAACAATCTTCTACCGTTACCCGTGCCATTCTACTTGCTCCTCAAAGACAACTGTTCACCTTAACCCAAGCCCCGGCTGCTGCGCTAGGGGGCCATTCGAAAAACCGCGCTGGGACCGTTCGGGCGAGAGAACCCGGCAACGAGCAAGCAAGGACGAGAGCCACCGTACTTCCCCGTGATGGATGGCGCGCGGCGCGCAAGGCAAGGGAGCACAAGCACTAGAGCCCGAGCAAGGCCCGCAGTCGCCCTTGCAATGTCTGGCGCTGATGCACCGCCCGCAGATGCTCGGCATGGATGATGGCCTTCAGGTCCGCCAGCGCATCGTCAAAACGGTCATTGATAACCAGATAATCGTATTCATCGTAGTGCAGCAATTCATCCCTGGCCGCCACCAGACGACGGTGGATGACGGCGTCACTGTCCTGGGCACGGCCACGCAGTCTCGCTTCCAGGGCCTCCAGGGAGGGGGGTAGGATAAAGATGCTTACCGCCTGCCCCGGGAGTCGTTCGCGCACCTGCCGGGCCCCCTGCCAATCGATCTCCAGCAGGCAGTCGATGCCCGCCAAGAGCTGGCCCTTGACCCACTGCTCGCTCGTGCCATAGTCATTGCCGTGGACTCGCGCATGCTCCAGGAAGTCGCCGCTGCCGGCCATTTCGGCAAAGGTAGCGGGGCTGACGAAGTGGTAATCCTCCCCGTCCACCTCCCCGGGTCGCGGCAGGCGCGTGGTATAGGATACCGAGTCCCGCAACCGGGGCGTGGCTGCCACCAGGGCCCGCGCCAGACTGGTTTTACCCGCGCCGCTGGGCGCCGAGAGGATCCACAGAATACCATGGCTGCTCTGGTCCATCATGGGCGTTCATTCCACATTTTGCACTTGTTCGCGCATCTGTTCGATGAGCACCTTGAGCTCCACCGCGCCCAGGCTCATGGCCGCATCACCGGCCTTGGAGGCCAGGGTATTGGCTTCCCGGTTGAGCTCCTGAATGAGGAAATCCAGACGCCGGCCCACGGCCTCCCGCTGCGCCAGGGCGCGCCGCACTTCCAGCAAGTGGGTATCGAGACGGTCCAGTTCCTCCGCCACATCCTGGCGCTGAAGATAAAAAACGAGTTCCTGTTCCCAACGGCTCTGCTCTACCTGTAGCGCCAGATCCGCCAGGCGCGCCTGCAATCGGGCGCGCAGGGCGGCCTCCAGTTCCGGCAGGTGTTCGCGCAGCGTGCGGGTCAGGGCCGCTATGGCGTCCAGGCGCTCGGTCAGGATACGCCCCAGACTCTCCCCTTCCCGCGCCCGGGCGGCCTGCAGTTCGCTCAAGGTGACGTCCAGCAGATCCAGGGTTTCCTGTCGCAAAGCCTCGGGATCGGTACCGGCAACACTGACCATGCCCGGCCAGCGCAGCGCCTCGAAGGACGAAAAATGGTCGTCGGGCTGCTCCCAGATCTCCGCCAGTTCGGCGCCGATACCGCGCAGTTCCCGCGCCAGGGCACTATTGAGACGCAGCCCCTCCCCCGCCGTCGCCTGATAACGCAGCCAGGCATCCACCCGACCACGCCCCAGCATCGCCTGGATGCGCCCGCGAATGGGGCTTTCCAAGGCACCCAAACCGTCGGGCAAGCGCAAGCTCAGATCCAGGAAGCGATGATTCACCGTCCGCAATTCCCAACTCAGGACGCCCCACGGCCCACTGCTTTCGCGGCGCGCAAAGCCCGTCATACTCCGGATCATGGCTCTCTCCAAAATGGACATCATAGCGCGTTGCCATCCGGCAAAGAACCACCCTGCCGGCCAGGGTCGCCGCCGACCGGTGTTTCGTGGCGGTGGCGCCTACTGCCACGGTGCACCTTGACAGAAAGCCAATCGTGAACTAGACGTTAACAATATGACCTTTGTGAATACGCACATCCGCTCCTTCATGCCATGTCCCCGAGCCGACCGAGGGGGTGGCCGGGACGCGGTAATAGGGGAAAAGCAGATGACGAATGATCAAGACATGCTATTTGAGTGGGATTTCTGGAAATCCCACGCCTTGGCCCTGGGGGTTGCCGAAGATCTGGCCGAACTGGGGAGGAGGATCATGCGCGATGCGTACCTGGAGCGCTGGCCGGAGGAAAGCTTGGGGGAATGCGGCTGGTGGGATGATGGTTTCGGCATGCTGGCGCAGGCGCAAAAAAATCCCCGGGAAACCAGAAAACGCTGGGAAGCCCTGCTGACCCGCTACGGCCGCCGGCCCGTCGCCGTCACGGCGTTGCCGGCACGATCCCGGGCGCTGCAGGCACGGCCTCGGGCGGCGGAAGAACAGCGGATCGCATGATCCAAGCGTCTTCGGTCAGGCGGAGGGTCATGCCCGTCGCGCATCCCTTCCCCCAAACGGCCCTCATCCCGTAGGAGCGGCCCATGGCCGCGATCCGGCGGCAGTCGCGGCCATGGGCCGCTCCTACGACACATAATGCGGAGCAGGCAGTCGGCGGAGCAGGATCAGAGGCGCAGGAGCAGCAGGTGCCAGAGGACTACGGGCAGGGAGATGGCGCCCACATAACGGCCCACCACTTGGCCCTGGCCGTTCACGAGGATGGAGGTGGGCGTCAGCAGTACGCCGCCCAGGGTTTGGGCGGCCCTGCCAGTCCGATCCAGCAAGAGCGGGTAATGGATCCCGTAACGAAGCTCTGCCTGGCGTAGCGCAAGCGGTGTAGTGCCCGCCACCGCCAACCCGATCACGGTGAAGTGACGGCCGCCCAGGGCCTTTTGCAGCAAATTCAATGCCGGTATCTCGGCAATGCAGGGCGGGCAGTCGGGTGACCAGAAATTGATGAGCTGTACCTGACCCGGGGGCGAGGCGTACCGCAGCGCAGCGCCAGCGGGGGTTTCCAGGGCCAATACCGGCAAGGTCCGGGGGGCCGGGGCGGAGGCGGCGCCGCGCCATTGGGTGAAGGCGTATACCCCCAGCAGCGCTACCAGCAGCAGGCCCAGCTCCCAGCCCCAGCGCCATTTCCCGCCCCGCCCGCGCCCATCCGCCATCTCAGCGCGTGAGCCCCATATAGAGCATGGGGAGCTTTTCCGGCAAGCGCTCCACGTGGTCGATGACCTGATAGTTCTTGGCCCCGAAGATCCGCGACACATACTCGTCGGCGTGGGGGTCCAGGCTCAGGCAGTAGGTAGTGATACCATTGCGCTCCAGTTCTTCCACCGCCCGTTTGGCGTCATAACGCAGGTATTGGGGGTCGCGCACGTCGATGTCGGCGGGCTCCCCGTCGGTGATGACCAACAACAGCTTCTTGCTCTGCCGCTGCTGCTGGAGGTAATGGCCCGCGTGACGCAGGGCGGTGCCCATGCGGGTGGAGAGCTTGCCCGTCATCCCCGCCAGACGGCCCATGGCCTGCTCATCATAGGCGCTGTCAAAGTCCTTGAAACGGTAATAGCTCACATCGTGGCGCCCGTCGGAGTGAAACCCGTGAATGGCAAATGGATCGCCGATCCGGGACATGGCATCGGCCAGGAGGGCCGTGGCTTCGCGGGTGAGCTGCAGGATGCTGTCTTCGGAACCATAGACGCGATCATTGGTGGATTCGGAGAGGTCCATGAGCACCAGCACCGACAGGTCCCGCACCTTGCGGATGTTGCGGATATTGATGCGGGTATCGGGCTGGTGACCCATGCGGATATCGATCAGCGCCCGGACGGCCGCTTCCAGATCGATCTCATCCCCATCCTCCTGTTTGCGTAAACGCTGCACGCCCTGGGGCTGCAGGGCCTCGATGAGGTACTTGAGGCGGCTGGATACCGGCTTGTACTTGTCCAGCACTTCCCGCACCAGGGTCGGATCACCGGCCTTGGGGCGCCGTTCCAGCACGGTCACCCAGTGCGGGCGGTTGACCTGGATCTGGTAATCCCATTCCGGGTAATGGAAAGGGTCGGAGACGGGCTCCCTGCCCTCCATCTGGTTGTAACTGACCCCCATATCTTCATAGGGAAAGAGCTCCGACTGCAGGACCCAGACTTCCTGGGCATCGTCGCCAGCCGTCTCGGTGTCGATCTCGTTGACCATCTCCATAACGTTGACGTAGCGCCGCACCTGGCCGCCGGGGAGAGCAGTGGCCTCCCGCTCCCAGTCGATCTCGGCAAACTCCCAGATATAGCGATTGTCGTCGCGGTAGGGAATGTCCGGGATATCCGTGCGCGCATGATAGGGGATCCGCTCCCGCAGCAGGCTGTGGGCCAGGCGCACCCCCAGTGTCCAGGAGAACTGGCTGTCCTGGAGACGATGAAGCTCCTCGGCAAAGGCGGCCCGCCCCTCCTGCACCCAGGGATGATCGTCGATGTAATCAGGGTCGATGAGGGCGCGGGCAAGTCGGGCGAAGAGATCGGCCAGGCTGTTCACCGGGCCGGGAATGGCCCGGTGGAAGGGCCGCCAGACCTCGCGCAGGCCGGGGAACTCGGCCATGGCCAGGGCCTCGACGCGAGCGTCCTCGATGAGCCCGATCACCGCCATCTGCAAGGGTGTCAGGGCCTCGGCGGAAATGGCGGCATGCATATAGGCAACATGGGCGGCAGCATGGACGGCCGCCGCGCGATAGCGTTGCAGACCCGTTTGCTCCTCCCAGTCGTCATAGGCATCGGGAAGATGGATGAAAAACCCCTCGATGAAAGGGCGATAACCCTCGCGGTTTTCATAATCGCCGCTGGTGGGGCGCAGAAAGAAATCCCGCCCCCAGAGGGCGCGCAGATACATGCGCAGGCGGCGCTGGATGTCGACGAAGAGGGTCCCCTTGCGCTCCTGCTGGAGCATGGCCAGGGCCTCGGGGCTCTGCAGGGAGAAATAAGCGGCCTGGGCCTCGAAATCCGTACGCAAGGCGTGGGCCCCCCACAGGGCCCAGCGCCGCAACCCCCCCAGGGTCAGGTGGGTAAAGAGCTGGTCAAGGTTGCTCAACATAGGCCGCAGGGCACGCGGTGCCTGGGCCAGCAAACGGTCGAGGAGACCCAGATAGCCCTTGAAGAGTTCCAGGTCCGCCAAACGATTGGCGGCAGTGGGACTGGTGGCGAGGACGGCCTCCAGCACAGCGCCGCTGGTCTTGGAGGACATCTTCATGATGGCATTGACCATCTCCCAGACGGCATCCTCGCCCACCTCCCGGGCCACATGGGGAGCGGCGTCCAGGTAGGCGCTGATCAGCGCATTGCCCTTGCCCAGGGAGCGTAGGCCCATGGCCCCATCCAGATATTGATCCAGGCCGCGCGGACTGAAGACCCGCGCCGCCTCCTGCCAGTTGGCGCGCAACACGGCCTGGCTGTCCTCGCCAAAGGCCTCCACGAGTTCTGCATACTCTTCCAAACGCTTCATGCCATTTCCCCTGTGCTTGCGGAAAGCCGCCGATGCTTGGTCGGCGCGGCCCCCCGGCGGGAGAGAATCCCCCTGGCCGCCACCCGGACTCAGAAGTAGGTAGTCACTGCCGCATCAAGGGCGTCGCGCATGTCCGGATCATCGGTGATGGGTCTGACCAGGGCCACCCGGCAGGCCGCCAGGGGCTCTACGCCCTTGGCAATGAGAGAGCCGGCATAGACCAGCATGCGCGTGGAAATCCCTTCATCCAGACCATGCCCCTTGAGATTGCGAGCGCGTTCGGCGATGGAGACGAGTTTTCCGGCCACGTCGCTGTTCACGCCCGTTTCATGAGCGACGATCTCCGTTTCCGTGACGTGTTCGGGGTAGTTGAAATCCAGTGCGCCAAAACGCTGCTTGGTGGACTGCTTGAGATCTTTCATCAAGCTCTGATAACCCGGGTTGTAGGAAATCACCAACTGGAAATCGGGGTGGGCATGCAGCAGTTCGCCCTTCTTTTCCAGGGGCAGCATCCGCCGGTTATCGGTGAGGGGATGGATGACCACGGTGGTGTCCTGACGGGCTTCCACCACTTCGTCCAGGTAGCAGATGGCGCCGTGGCGGGCAGCCAGGGTCAGGGGGCCGTCCTGCCAGCGCGTCCCCTGGGCGTCGAGCAAAAAGCGGCCGACCAGGTCCGAGGCGGTCATGTCTTCGTTACAGGCGACGGTAATCAGCGGCAGCCCCAGCTTCCAGGCCATATATTCCACAAAGCGCGTCTTGCCGCAACCGGTGGGACCCTTGAGCATCATCGGCATGCGCACGCTGTAGGCGGCTTCGTAGAGGGCCACTTCGTCACCGGTGGGACGGTAATAAGGTTCTTGGTGAATGCGGTACTGCTCCATCTTCTCGCTCATGGAATCTCCTTAGGCCATAAAACTGACGGAACTGCACCCGGTGCGCCCCGCCATCAGGAAAGATGCCCCACCGTAGGAGCGGCCCATGGCCGCGACCAGCAATGCTGGCACCCCGAGAAAGTCGCGGCCATGGGCCGCTCCTACGGTGTCTTGCGTGGACAACAACTCGTTGTTTCACAGAAAAAACCCCACGCAAGGCTGCCGTGGGGGTTGTATTCCAGCCACGGCAAAGCGCTTAAACCGTCTTGCCCCGATAGATCACCAGCGCGGTGCCCTGGGACTGCTTGTAGTTGTCGTACCCCACCAGCCGCACATGGTTATCGGGGTTGGCCTTATGACAGGCTTCGGCCTCGGCCAGCACCTTGTCCACGTCGGTCTCGCCGAACATGGGCAGTTTCCACATGTACCAGTAGTGGTCAAAGGCGTTCTCCGGCTCGGTGTGTTCAATGGCCGGATTCCAGCCCTTTTTCAGCAGATACTCCACCTGCTCGCGAATCTTCTCCTTCGACAAGGGGGGGAGATAGGAAAAAGTCTCAAACTTCCGGCTGGCCGGGTCGGAGAGACGGGATTTGTAATCGTGTACTTGACTCATAAAAGCTCCTTGGCGTCCGTGTCGTTGCCCTGGCGGGGCATGCCAGGCATGCCCCGCGGCGTTGTGCAGATCAATTGCGTCCCGACGACCCTTACTTGTGGGCCACGTCGAGCTTGTCGACGGTGTCGAACTCGAACTTGATCTCTTTCCAGGTCTCCATGGCGATCTTCAGTTCGGGCGAGTGCTTGGCGGCCTCGGTGAGGATGGTCTTGCCTTCCTTCTCGATGGCCACGCCACGGTTGCGGGCCTCGACGCAGGCCTCCACGGCAACCCGGTTGGCAGCGGCGCCGGCGGCGTTGCCCCAGGGGTGGCCCAGCGTGCCGCCGCCGAACTGCAGGACCGAGTCATCGCCAAAGATATTGACCAGGGCCGGCATGTGCCAGACATGGATGCCGCCGGAGGCCACTGGGAAGACGCCGGGCATGGAGCCCCAGTCCTGATCGAAGAAGATGCCGCGGCTGCGGTCCTCCTTGATAAACCGGTCACGCATGATGTCGATCCAGCCCAGGGTCGCCTCGCGGTCGCCTTCCAGCTTGCCCACCACCGTGCCCGAATGCAGATGATCGCCGCCCGACAGGCGCAGGATCTTGGTCAGCACGCGGAAGTGGATGCCGTGGTGGGGGTTGCGATCCAGCACGGCATGCATGGCGCGGTGGATGTGCAGGAGCAGGCCGTTGTCCCGGCACCAGTTGGCGAGCCCCGTGTTGGCGCAGAAACCGCCGGTGATGTAGTCGTGCATGATGATGGGTGCGCCGATTTCTTTGGCGTACTCCGCACGCTTGTACATCTCTTCCGGGGTCGGCGCGGTGACGTTCAGGTAATGCCCCTTGCGCTCACCGGTCTCCCGTTCCGCTTTCTCGATCGCTTCCATGACGAAGTCAAAACGCTGCTTCCAGCGCATGAAAGGCTGGCTGTTGACATTTTCGTCGTCCTTGGTGAAATCCAGGCCGCCACGCAACCCCTCATAGCATGCGCGACCGTAATTTTTGGCCGAAAGGCCCAGCTTGGGCTTGATGGTGCAGCCCAGCAGCGGACGGCCGTACTTGTTCATGATGTCGCGTTCCACCTGGATGCCGTGGGGTGGGCCGCCGCAGGTCTTGACGTAGGCGATGGGGAAGCGCACATCTTCCAGACGCAGGGCGCGCACGGCCTTGAAACCGAAGACGTTGCCCACCAGCGAGGTGAAGACGTTGACCACCGAGCCCTCTTCGAAGAGGTCGATGGGATAGGCGATGAAGGCATAGAAACAGGTGTCGTCGCCGGGGACGTCCTCGATCTTGTAGGCGCGGCCCTTGTAATAGTCGAGGTCGGTGAGCAGATCGGTCCATACCGTGGTCCAGGTGCCCGTGGAGGACTCGGCGGCCACTGCGGCGGCAGCCTCTTCACGGTCCACACCTGCTTGGGCGGTGATCTTGAAGACGGCCAGGAGATCGGTATCCTTGACCGCGTAATCGGGTTCCCAATAGGTGTTCCGGTAATCCTTCACACCTGCGTTGTAAGTCTTGACGGCCATCTTTGCACCTCCATGCAGTTGCCCGCGCCCGGGAAGCCCGGTGCGATCGCCCATTCCCGTGGCGATGGATGGACTATAGTCCATGCCAACCATAAACTCTAATCAGTCTTTATGATTTTTATGATAAGCTATTGCTGATGAGTTGAAGACAGGGAATGTTCCCACCCGGGGAGGAACAATGCATCTTACCTTTCGCCAAATCCAAGTCTTTGCCGCCGTGGCGCGGCACCAGAGCTTTACCCGCGCGGGGCATGAACTACACCTGAGCCAGCCCGCCGTATCCATGCAGATCAAGCTGATGGAAGAACAGGTGGGCTTGCCGCTTTTCGAGCAACTCGGCAGGAAAATATATCTCACCGAGGCCGGCCACGAATTGGCCCGCTACAGCACCGCCATCGCCCAGCAACTGGATGAGGCCGCCCAGGTCATCAATGACCTCAAGGGACTGGCAGGCGGCCACCTGCATATCGCCGTGGCGACCACCGGCGCCTACATCGCCCCCTATCTGCTCGCCGCCTTTGCGCGCCTGCATCCGCACCTCAAAGTGAGCATGGACGTCACCAACCGCGAAGCCCTACTGCATCAGTTGGCCGACAACGAAGTGGACCTGGCCGTCATGGGCCGGCCCACCGAGGAACTGGCCCTGGACGCCACCGCCTTTCTGGACAACCCCTTGGTGGTCATCGCCCCGCCGGGCCATCCGCTCGCCCGGCACCCACAGATCTCCCTCCAGGATCTGGCGGAATACCCCTTCATCGTTCGCGAAGCGGGCTCGGGAACGCGCAGCGCTGCTGAACGTTTTTTCAGCAAGGCCGGTGTGTCCCTGCAAACCAGCATGGAAATGAGCAGCCATGAAGCCATCAAGCATGCGGTGCGCGCCGGCATGGGACTGGGCATTGCCTCCCTCCACACCATTCGCGAAGAAGTGACCGCCGGCCACCTGATCATCCTCGCCGTGCAAGGGCTGCCCATTCAGCGCCACTGGTACCTGGTTCACCGTCAGGGCAAGCGCCTTTCCGCCGCCGCCCAAGCCTTCAGGGACTTTCTTCTACAGCAAGAGGTGGCTCGCCTGCTGCCGTGAGCAGGCCGCGCAGGAGCGCATCGGGATCGGGCGGACAGCCGGGGATGTGCAGATCCACGGGCAGGACCGCCTCCACCCCGTCCAGCACCGCGTAACTACCGGCAAAGACCCCGCCGCAACAGGCGCAATCGCCCACCGCCACCACCCGTTTGGGATGGGGCATGGCCGCGTAGGTGCTGCGCAGGGCCTCGGCCATGTGGCGGGTCACCGGGCCGGTCACCAGGAGCACGTCGGCATGGCGGGGAGAGGCGCTGAAACGAAAACCGGCATTCTCCAGGCCATAGTGGGGGCCGTTCAGGGCGTTGATCTCCAGCTCGCAACCGTTGCAGGAGCCGGCATCCACCTGCCGGATGGCCAGGCTGTGGCGGAAATAGCCGGGCACTCCGTCGGCGCCGGCGGGACCCGGTTTGGGCGGCGGATCGCCGACCCGGCCGAGGCGGATGATTTCTCGCAAGATACGGTACATGGGCGTTTCCTCCCGAAAACGATCGCACCCAGGGCCGGCGCTCCGGCCTAGAGGTCGTGGCCGCTGTAGTTCAGATTGAAGGACTTGTTGATCAGGGGGAAATCGGCGACGATGTCGCGCAACGCCGCCTGCTCCACGGCCGGCCAGAGGGTCCAGGACGGGTCCTGGGGATGGCAACGGGTGATGCGCCCCTCCTCCATGCGCAGCCAGAGCAGGATCTCTCCCCGCCAGCCCTCCACCCACGCCGCTCCCACCCCATCGGCGGGAAGGCCCGCCACGGGGAGCAGGGTCTCTCCCGCGGGGAGCGCGTCGAGAATCTGGTCCTGCAGGCGCAAGGATTCCGTGATCTCGGCAAAGCGCACCGCCATGCGCGCCGCCACATCGCCGTCGCTCTCCAGGGCCATGCGCACGTCCAGCGCATCATAGGGCGACTGCGGAAACTGCACCCGCAGATCCCAGGCCTGGCCGCTGGCCCGGCCGGCCACGCCCATCATGCCCAGATCCGCGGCCAGAGGGGGAGAGATGCGGCCCAGGGTCACCACCCGGTCGCGCAAACCGCCGTGCTCGGCGAGGATCTCCTGCAGGCGGGCCACGGCCAGGCCCAATGCCCGGCCCGCCTCCCGCAGGGACGCGCACTGACCCGCATCCAGATCAAAGGCCACGCCGCCGGGCGCAATCCGGTCCATGAGATAACGGTGGCCGAAGTAGCGCTCCTGATCCCGCAGGAAGTCTTCCTTGAGGCGGGAAAACTGGGTGAGGGCAAAGGCCAGTCCGGCGTCATTGCCCAGCGCCCCCAGATCTCCCAGGTGGTTGGCCAGACGCTCCCGCTCCAGGCACAGGGCACGCAGCCACTGGGCCCGGGGGGGCGGGGTCAGGGCGAGGATCTGCTCCACGGCCCGGGCATAGACCCAGCCGTAAGCCACCGTGCTGTCCCCGCTCACCCGCCCGGCCAGGCGCGCCCCGCCGGCGATGTCCCGGCCCTGGAAGAGACGCTCCGTCCCCTTATGGGTATAACCCAGATGCGCCTCCAGGCGCAGCACTTCCTCGCCCAGGACCTGAAAGCGGAAGTGGCCGGGTTCGATGGTGCCGGCGTGGACGGGACCGACCGGGATTTCATGCACTTCCGCTCCGGAGACCGGCACGAAGGCATAACGATCATCCCCGGCGCTGCCGAGATCGCTGCCCGGAAAGTCCGCACGCAGGGGAAACTGATCCTCCGGCCAGGCTTGGTGACGCAGCCAGGGGCGTTGATCCGCCAAACCCTGGGCGCGGATCCCCAGGAGGTCGTACAGGGTCCGCTCCATGCGGTTGGCGGCAGGGAAAATAGCGGCCAGGGAGGGGGTTTCCGGACGCGCCGCGTTGACCTCCTGCTCGGCCAGGAGAAGGCCCTGCTCGAAGAGAAAGGCGCCATGCACCAGAAAGCATCCTTCCGCGGCACGGCGATCCTCCCCCCACAATCCCATGAGGCGGCCGCCCTGGCCATGAATGGCCTGACCCAGGGACAACCACAGGGGAGCGGCGACACGGCCGGACCACCCCGGCGCTGACCCAGCCCAGCGCCGGAAAGACCCCAATGCCCGCAGTTGTGGACTTGGCATGATCGCCTCCTTGCTCAACTCAGGAACGCAGCGGCATGCTGCATCCATTGCACCAGGATGACCGGGATGAATACCCCGAGCAGCCCCACCAGCGCCAATTGCATGAAAACCGGGAGCATGGTGACCGGCGCCGGGCCGCCATGGGTCCAGGGGGAACGCCCGAAAACCATCCCCTGCAGGCGCGGAAAAATGGCCGCGAAGGCCACGCCCAGGCCCAGCAACAACAAGGGGGTGGCCCAGGCCTGGGCGTGCATGGTGCTGGTGATGATGAGAAATTCGCTGAGGAAGAGTCCGCTGGGGGGCATCCCGAGGATGGCGAGGATCGCCAGCATCATGGCCCAACCCAGGACCGGGCTGTGCTCCAGCAGTCCGTGGATCCGTTGAATCTCGCGGCTGCCCGCCGTCTGCACCGCCTGGCCGACGGAGAAAAAGACCGCCGACTTGGTGAGGCTGTGGCTGAGCATGTGGAGAATGCCGGCAAAGCTGGCCACGGGCCCACCCACTCCGAAGGCAAAAGTGGCCAGCCCCATGTGCTCCACCGAGGAGTAGGCAAAGAGCCGCTTCACGTCACGTTGGCGCAGCATGGAAAAGGCCGCCACCAGCAGCGAGAGCAGGCCGAAGCCCATGAGCAGATGCGCCGCGAAATCAGGACCCACGGCGCCGTCCACCAGGACCTTGGTGCGCAGGACGGCATAGAGGGCCACATTGAGCAGCAGCCCCGAGAGCACCGCCGAAACCGAACTGGGACCGCTGGCATGGGCATCGGGAAGCCAGTTGTGCAAAGGGGCCAGGCCCACCTTGGTGCCATAGCCCACCAGCACAAAGACGAAGGCGATGGCCATGACATGGGGCTGCAACTGCCCCCTTACCCCATCGAGACGGGTCCAGAGCAGGGCCTGACTGCCGCTGCCCAGGACCCGCTGCGCCGCGAAGTACAGCAGAATGGTGCCGAACAGGGCCATGGCCAGGCCCACGCCGCAGAGAATGAAATATTTCCACGCGGCCTCCAGGCCCTCGGCGGTCCGAAAGAGGCTGACCAGGAGCACCGTCGCCAGGGTCGCCCCCTCCATGGCCACCCAGAGGATGCCCATGCTGTTGGTCAGCAAGGCCAGCAGCATGGTAAAGAGAAAGGTCTGAAACATGACGTGATAGAGGCGCATGCGCCCCCGGGAAAGCTGCCAGTGCGCCGCTTCCCTGGCCATGTAGCCGCGCGAGAAGAGCGCCGTGCTGAAGCCCACCACCCCGTCGACGAGGACCAGCAGCATGCTGAAATCGTCCACCACGAACTGCTCATGGGCCGCCGTGAAGCCCCCCGTCATGGCCACCTGCCCGGCCAGCGCCAGGGTGGCGAGCAGGGTGAGGCCGTTCACCGCCACGAAGATCCAGCCCCCCGGCCGCCCGTATCCCCACAGCCCGAGCAGGGGGATGCCGACAAATGCGCAAGCCAATGTCAGTAGAATCAGCATCATTCCTCGCGAATGCGTTCGAGATGGGAGAGATCCATGCTGTCGAAGGTCTCGCGCATCTGGAAAAAGAAGATCCCGAGGATGACAAAGCCGATGAGCGCGTCCAGGGCCACACCCAATTCGACGATCATGGGCATCCCCAGGGTAGCGCTGGTGGCCGCGAAGAAGAGCCCGTTATCCATGGCCAGAAAGCCCACGACTTGGGAAATGGCCTTGCGGCGGGTGATCATCATCAGGAAGGACAGGAGTACCGCCGCCAGGGCGATGCCCACCATGCCGCGGGTGATGGCACCCGTCAAGGCGCTGATGGGGGCGGCCAGACTGAAGGCGAAGATCACCAGCACGATACCCAGCAAGAGCGTGGTGGGGATATTGATCACCGCTTCCACGTCGCCACGGACCTTGAGACGGCGCAGGAGGCGATGCAGGACGGCGGGAATCAGCAGCGCCTTGAGCCCCAGGGTCAGGGCGGCCGAATACCACAGTTCCGTCTGGCCGGTGAGGAGAGCCACCAGGGCCGTCCCCAGGGCGAGGACAAAACCTTGCCAGGCAAGCAGATGGATGAGGGTCAGGAGGCGCCGCTGCGCCAGCATGGCAAAGCCGATGAGCAGGAGCAGGGCAGCGAGCAGCTTCAGCAGCGACGTCCCCCAAACGGCGATATGCGCGCTCACCAGCATCTCAGGCCCCCAACATGAAATAACTCAAGAGCCCGATCACCCCCAACAGAAAGGCCGTGGCCATGAACTCTGGAGCGCGGAAGAGACGCAGCTTGGCCAGCAGGGTTTCGATGACGGCGAGGACCGCCCCGGCGGCGAGGAGCTTGAGCGCCAGCCAGAAAGCGGCCGCCGGCAAGGCCGCGAGATCGCCCGCCGGGGCGATTCCCCAGGGCAGGAAAAGGGCAATGCCGATCCCCACATAGAGCAGCAGCTTGATCTGCGCCGCCCACTCCACCAGGGCCAGATGGCGGCCCGAGTATTCGAGGATCATGGCCTCGTGGATCATGGTCAACTCCAGGTGGGTGGCGGGATTGTCCACGGGGATGCGGGCGTTCTCCGCCAGCAGCACCATGAAAAAGGCGGCGGCGGCAAAGACCATGCTGGGATGCAGGGCAAAGCGCAGACTCTCCAGGTGATCGACAATGCTGCTCAGGGAAGTGGAGTGGGACAGCAGGGAGGCGGTGAACAAGGCGGCCAGCAAGGCCGGCTCCGCCATGGCCGCCACCAGCATTTCCCGGCGCGCCCCCAGGGTGCCAAAGGCGGTGCCGGTATCCATGGCCGCTAGGACCTGGAAGACCCGCGCCAGGGCGAAGAGGCCCACCAGGGCGATGACATCGGCCGCCGGTGCCAGGGGGAGGGCGGTGGCCAGGATGGGGACGATCCCCGCCGCCAGCCACATGGCCGCAAAAAGGAGATAGGGCGTGGCACGGAAAAGCCAGGATGTCCCATTGGCAATGATGGATTCCTTGTGGAAGAGGCGCAGGAGATCCCGGTAAGGCTGCAAGACCCCGGCCGGCCGCCGGTTTTGCAGCAGGGCACGGGCATTCTGCAGATAGCCGGCGAAGAGCGGCGCCAGCAGGAGCACCAGCAGGGTTTGCAGGACTTGGAAGAGGTTCGCGGCCATCATCGCAGCAGCGCCAGGAGCAGGAGCAGGGTCAGAAAGCTGTATAGGAGATACACCGTGAT
>JAJYQY010000049.1 GCA_021794385.1 Pseudomonadota bacterium
CCCGCCACCCGCCAGCGGCCATCCGTTCCCTGCTGCACCAGCACGCGGGCACTGTCCACCTGCAGGTCGCGGGCGATATAATCCCCCCAGAGCAAGGGCAGGGCATAGAGGCGCAAGCGGAAGGCATGCATTTCCAAAACGGGAGCGGCGGCCGGCCCGGCGCGCAGATCCCGCACCGTAAGCCAGGGTCCCCAGTCCCAACCCAACTGCAGGCCGCGGATCGCTACGGGTGCACCCAACTGCACGGCCAACTCCTGGGCGAGAATGGGGCGCAGGGCATCCAGGCGAGGCAGCGCCAGAAAATAAAAAGCCGCCGCCATCACGACGGCGAGTGTAGGTATCACCGCCAGCAGCCAGAGTAGCGCACGGCGTAGCCAGCCAAAACGCGGCCACGTGCGAAGGACACGCAGGGACGACAGGATGACCCTACCCGCCCGCGTCGGGGCCGGAGATCACGGCCGCAGCGGCAGCACGTCGGGCCGCCGCCCCCCCGATCCGCAGCGACGCGCGCCACCCGCACTCCCCAGGTGCAGGCAACAACGGTCGAAAACAGGTTGGAACACGTAACATGGACCACACTATAGTAGGGACGAGGGGCAAATGTCAGCATCCACATTACCGGAATCCATGTCGGCCACCATGGCCACCCTGCCCGTGGACGGGCCGGCCGTCGGTAGCGCCCTGCAAGCCATATGGGAGGCCCTGACGGCGACGGAGCAGGCCGCAGTCCTGGGCGCCGGAGCCGCCTTTCGGCAACACTGGGCGCGGGTACTCTGCATCAGTCCCTTTGCCCGCGCCCTCCTGCTGCGCCACCCCCACTGGCTGCCGGCACTGGCCCAGGGGCAAAGCCTAAGTCCGGCCTTCCCCCCGGAGCCGGGGCAGGATGCCCTCTTCGCCGCCCTGCGGCAGTTTCGCAACCGGCGCATGGTGGAGATCCTCTGGCACGACCGCCTGCCGGGCGAGCACTATGACGAAACCGTCAGCGCCCTCAGCCAACTCGCCGAAGACTGCCTGGCCCAGGCCCTGAGCTCCGGCGAAAAGATCCTCCAGGAGCGCCACGGCCAGCCGCGCAACGGCCAGGGCGAGGCGGTGCCCTTTGTGGTCCTCGGCATGGGCAAGCTGGGCGGTAGCGAGCTCAATCTCTCCTCGGACATCGACCTGCTCTTTGTCTACGGCGAGGGGGGCGTGACGGACGGCCCACTGTCCATCGATAATGGCGACTATTTCCAGCGCCTCGGCCGCTGGATCATCCAGGCCCTCGACACCCCCACCGCCGACGGTTTCTGTTTCCGCGTGGACCTGCGCCTGCGCCCCTTTGGCGACGCCGGACCCTTGTGCCTCCCGGCGGCAGCCATGGAACAGTATTATCAGGTCCACGGTCGCGGCTGGGAACGCTACGCCCTCATCAAGGCCCGCCCGGTGGCCGGCGATCGTCGCTTCGGCGCGCAGGTCCTGCACGGCCTGCGCCCCTTCGTCTACCGCCGCTATCTCGACTTCACGGCCCTGGACACCCTGCGCGAGGTCAAGGCCCTCATGGACGCCGAAGAGCAACGCGGTCCCGACGACATCAAAAAAGGCCTGGGCGGCATCCGCGAGATCGAGTTCATCGTCCAATCCCTGCAACTCATCCACGGCGGCCGCAACCCCGCCCTACGCGGTACCAACACCTTGGCCGTCCTCCATGCGCTCCACGCGGCGGGACTCCTGCCGACCGATGACACGGCCCTGCTCCGCGAAGCCTATCTCTTTTATCGCAACACCGAACACTGCCTGCAGATGGTCCACGACCGCCAGACCCAGCGCCTGCCCCGAAAGCAAGCCGAATGGGAGCGCCTCGCCTGCGCCCTGCATCAAGAAAGCGTCGCCACCCTCCAGGAAACCCTGCAACAATTTCGGCGTCAGGTCCACGAGCGCTTCGCCCTCACCCTCGCCGTGCCCGCCAGCAGCATGCCCGCCGGGGCCGACCCCAGCACCGACCTTTGGCGCCATGCCCAGCACGCGCCCCTCACCAATCCCGTTCCCGCCCTCCTCGCCGAACATGGCTTTAGCAGCCCCGAGCAGGCCTGGCAGCGGCTCTGGCGTTTCGCCCACAGCCGCGACGTGCAAAGCCGTCTTTCCGCCAGCGGCCGCACCCGGCTGGACCAACTGCTGCCCCTGGTCCTCGGCCTCTGTCGCCGCGATAGCCAGCCGGATGCCCTCCTCGATCGCTTCCTGCAGCTCATCGAAGCCATCCTCAGCCGCGCCAATTACCTGGCCCTGCTGGCGGAAAACCCCATTTTCCTGGGGCGCCTGGCGCAACTCCTGCAAAGCCCCTGGCTCGCCCGGGAACTGGCCCATTACCCCATTCTCCTTGACGACGTCCTCAGTCAGCCCAACATCAGTTTTGGCGAATGGCCCTCCGCCCTGACCGCCCAACTCCTCTCCGCCGACGACCTCGAAGAACGCATGGACGCCCTGCGCCGCTTCAAAAATGCCGAATTCCTGCGCCTGGCCGCTGCCCACTGGATGGGGCAATTGCGCACCGCCGAACTCTTGCCGCTGCTCAGCGAGCTTGCCGAGCTCTGCCTGCGCACCGCCGTGCAATGGGCCGAGGGCGAGATGCTCCGCCGCCATGGACAGCCGCGCCGGGACAATGGCCAGCCCGCCCAGTTCGGCGTCATCGCCCTGGGCAAACTCGGCGGGAAGGAAATGGGCTTCGCCTCCGATCTCGACCTGGTCTATCTCTACGACGCCCCTCTGGACGGCGAGAGCGACGGCCCCCAGCCCTTACCCAACCCCACCTGGTTTGCCCGCCTCGGCCAGCGCCTCATCCACATCCTCAGCACCCTCACCCGCGCCGGCGCCCTCTACCAGATCGACATGCGCCTGCGTCCCAGCGGCCAGTCGGGGCCCCTGGTCACCACCCTGCAAGGCTTTGCCGACTACCAGCGCCGGCACGCCTGGACCTGGGAGCATCAAGCCCTGACCCGGGCTCGGGCCATAGCGGGCGATCCCGATCTGGGCCGACGCTTCGCGCAAATCCGCCAGGAAATCCTCTGCCAGCCCCGCGACCTGCAAACCCTGGCCGCCGATGTCCACGCGATGCGCGCGCGCATCCACAGTGCCAAAACCATCCCGCCCGGCTCATTTCATCTGAAACTCAGCCCGGGCGGGCTAACGGATATCGAATTCCTCGTACAATTTGCTATGCTAGGCCATTGTCATTCCCATCCGGGGCTCGCCGCCAGCACCAATACCGTGGCGAGCATACAGGCATTGGCCAAGGCGGGCCTCTGGCAAGCCGACGAGGCTGCAGTGCTGGAATCCGCCTGGATTTTGTATCGAACGTGGGAAACGCGACTGTGGCTGAAACTGCGCGGCCCCAGTGTGACGCCGGAAACGACCTCCGCCTGGCAGGCGCTCATGGCGGCACAGCGCGGTGTAACGCGCATTTGGCAGCAACAACTCGGCGCAGCCGAAGGCAGAAATTAAGGAGAAACACGGATGTCCATGGCAGATCGCGACGGTTATATCTGGTTTGACGGGCAGCTCGTACCGTGGCGGGAAGCCACGGTGCACGGACTCACCCACAGCCTCCACTACGGTATGGGGGCCTTTGAGGGCGAGCGCGCCTATGCAACCCCCCATGGTGCCGCCATCTTCCGCCTCACCGAGCACACCCGCCGCCTCTTCAACAGCGCCAAGATCCTGCAGATGGACATGCCCTACACAGAAGCGGAGATCAATGACGCCACCAAGGAGGTGATCCGCGCCAACCAGCTCCAGTCCGCCTACATCCGCCCCCTCCTCTTCTACGGAGCGGAAGGCATGGGACTGTCCGCCAAAGGCCTCAAGGTCCACGTCCTCATCGCTGCCTGGACCTGGGGCAGCTATCTCGGCCAGGAAGCCCTGGAACGCGGCATCCGCGTCAAGGTCAGCTCCTACAGCCGGCATCATGTCAACATTCATCTGTGCAAGGCCAAGGCCACGGGCAACTACATGAACTCCATGCTCGCCCAGCGCGAGGCTGCCCACGGCGGCTATGACGAGGCCCTGCTTCTCGACCGCGAAGGCTATGTGGCCGAAGGCTCCGGTGAAAACGTCTTCATGGTGCGCAACGGCACCCTCTACACCCCCACCCTCACTTCCGCCCTGGAGGGCATCACCCGCGACACCATCATCGACTTCGCCCGGGATGCCGGCATCCCGCTGGTGGAAAAGCAGCTCACCCGCGACGAGTTCTACATTGCCGACGAGGCCTTCTTCACCGGTACCGCCGCCGAGGTCACGCCCATCCGCGAACTGGACAACCGCACCATCGGTAACGGCCGCCGCGGCCCCATCACCGAGGC
>JAJYQY010000116.1 GCA_021794385.1 Pseudomonadota bacterium
ACATGATCCAGCCACTGGCTGGAGATCCGTTCCAGCAGGCGGTTTTGGGTTTGCCTGGCGGTCAGGTTGTCCAGGTCCACCCAGGCGAGGGGCTGGTCCTGCTCGGCACAGGAGAAGACCGCCCGGGTGCGCTGGCCCGTGTCCGGATCGATCTGCCACTGCAGACATTGGGCGCACACCCCCTTGAGCATGCACTGCATGGGGCTGCCCACCGTCGCGGTCGCCTGCAGATCGGCGCGGAAATAGGGCTGCAACACGCCCCCCAGGGCCTGCTGGAAGCCCTTGAGCAGGCCGGTGGAACCCATGACCATCAGGCGGTCCACCGTCGGCAGCGCGATCCCTCCCGCGCCCTCGGGGCCGATCTCTCCGGCGCCGTAGGCGCGCAGGAGTTCCACCATGTCCGCCGCTGCCACCGCGCAATCCTGGGGCCGCCGTGCCGTAATGCACGGTCCCGTCGCCGTACACCAGAGGATCTGGTCCGCCGCCGCTTCCAGCTCGTCCTGGTGATCCAGCTCGCTGGCCCGCCCCAGGGCCGCCACATAGAGGACCCGGTTGCCGGCGGCGCGCAGGGCGGGGCCGATATCCAGCATCACGGCGGCACCCCAGCGCCCCGCCACCACCAGGATGGTCTGCCCCTGGGGGATATGGGTGGGCGCCCCGGTGGGGCCCATGAGGACCAGCGGGTCCCCGGGCTGCAAACGGCCCACCAGGCGCGGCCCGGTCCCCCATTGCAGGACCAGGAGGCGAATGGCATCCCCTTCCACCCCCGCGCCGCTCACCGTGAGCACCGGGATCTGCAGGCGCGTTCCCGATTGCATGGGACTGGTGGCCTCGAAGGTTTGCAGGCGAAAGAACTGGCCCGGCCGGAAATTCCGCGCGGCCAGCGGTGCGCGGACCCAGAGCTCGACCACCGCCGGATTCGTCCGGTCGATGCGCAGCACCCGCGCCGTCAGGGCATCGGCCATCCGCGCGCGGAAGGCGGCCAGGTCAGCGGCCACCACCGGCCTGGCCGCGAGCACGGCCATGACCTGCGGGTAGGTGGCCTTGGCCGAAGCAATGGCCTTCACGACACTGCCATGGAAGACCGGATGGGTATCGCCGATGAAGCTGATGCGCTGCCGGTCGTGGGCATAGGAGGTGAAGGGACCCGCTTCGGGGGCCTTGCAGTGGGCAGCCACCTGCACGGCCTGCAGGCCTTCCCCGTGGGCGATGTGGGGCTGGAAATGGTCGCCGTCGAGGACGAAGGTGCCGGGGTATTCCCGCTCGTAAATGGTATTGGGCACGGTGCCGGCGGCGATGAAGACCGCCCGCGCCGGCAGCTCCACCTCCGCGCTACTATTCAGCCACTGCCCCTCCACCTCGGTCATGCGTCGAAAGACCATGCGCTCGATATGCCCGTAGGCGTCCAGCTCGGCGCGCAGGGGATCCAGGCCTTCGGCATAGAAGAGCCCTTCCTGCATGGCTTTGATGAGCTCCTCGTGATTCCGGGTATAGGCCGGCGACTGACTCATCCCCTTGCGATAGGCCAGGGTGACCCCGCCCCAGGCCTGCAGGAGCGGCACGAAATCGGGTGCCTCTCCGGCCGCCGCGGCGCGCCGCCGTTCCTCCCGGACGGCCCGGCCATGGTCCAGGAACTCTTCCAGGATCTGGGCATCCTCCGCGGAAAGCCCCGCGCGCAGCTTCTCCTCCCCCAGGGTCGGCACCATGGCCTCGTAGCGTTCGCGGACCTTCTCCACCTGCTTGATGTAGTAGGCCTGAACCTCCGTCGCCGTATCCACCGCCGTCAGCCCGCCGCCAATGACCACCGCCGGCAGGCGCACCTGCAGATTGGCCAGACTGCTCTTCTTGCCCGCCCCGGTGAGCTGCAGCGCCATGAGAAAGTCGCTGGCCTGGCGCATGCCCCGCGCCAGACTCTCGCCCATGGGCACCAGGCGCGGCAAGCCCGCGCCGGTGGCGATGCAGACATGGTCAAAGCCCAGCGCCCAGGCATCCTCCAGGGTGATGGTGCCGCCCAGGCGCACGCCGCCAAAGAGCTGAAAGCGGGCGCGCCGCGCCAGGCTCAGATAGATGAGTTTGAGGAAATTCTTGTCCCAGCGCACGGTGATGCCATACTCCGCCACCCCGCCGAAACCCAGCAGGACGCGTTCGTCCAGGTCCTCCTGCAGCGCGCTCCAGTCGCGCACCGGGGCATCGAGCCAGGAGGCCGGCAGCGGCTCGATCTTGAGCCCGTCGATGCCCACCACGGCGCAGCCCTCCTGGGTGAGATGATGGGCCATGGTGAAGCCCGCCGGCCCCATGCCGGCCACCAGGACCTTGCGCCCGTTGTCGGGCTTGGGCAGATATTGGCAATCCCGCAGGGGGTTCCAGCGGGTGAAGAGGTCGTAGATCTCCACCCCCCAGGGCAGGCCCAGCACATCGGTGAGGACGCGGGTCTCGATCTCGGGGATATTCACCGGATCCTGCTTTTGATAGATGCAGGCCTTCATGCAGTCATTGCAGATGCGATGGCCCGTCGCCGGGATCATGGGATTGTCCACCATCACCATGGCCAGGGCGGCAATGCCGAAACCGTCGCGCTTGAGCAGTTGCATTTCGGAAATCTTCTCCTCCAGCGGACAACCCGTCAGGGTGACGCCGAGGGGATCGATCTTCAGCCCCAGCTCCGGCACCCCCTTTTTCTCCGGGAAGCCTTTGGAACAAAAGTCGCCGTCATGATCATGACAATAGAGGCAATAATGGACTTCGCTCTGCACCGCACGGGCGCTCATGCGCGGATCGGTGAGGTGAAAGCCGTCGCGTCGGCGCCACTGCGCGAGCGGCGCCATCAGCACCGCCGTGCCTGCCCCTTGCTGCCGGCGCTCCAGGGGAACCAGTTGGGTGGGATCCACCCGCTGCGGCAGGCGGAAGCTGGGCCAGTCCGCCACCGCCTGCGCCGCCTGGGGGTCGCTCAGGGCCAGGGCGCACCACTGGGTCAGGCCCGCCATCTCCGGCGCAAAGGCCGCCTCGTCCGCCAGCCAGATCTCCCCCAGGCGGGCAATGGCCCATTCCCGGTCGGCACCCGCAAAACCGTGGCGCCGGATCTCCGCGTCCAGCCACTGCTGGAGGTCGGCAAAGGAGCGGGGAAACTCACCGCGATAACGGCGCGCCCGGCGCAGCACGAAGTGCTTCTTGAAGGCCATGACCACATCCTGGCTGCGGGTTTGCGCCTGCAGCGCCATGGCCTGCGCCTCGATGGTGAACAGCCGGGCCACAAAGGCCTCCAGATGGGGGGCCACCGCCAGCAGCAGGGCGCTGCGGGCCTGACCATCGAGGCCCTCGGCCCCGCGCCGATACGCCAGCAGCCCATCGCGCAGGCCCCCATCCTGCTCCCCCAGATAACGCAGAAAATCGCCGTCCAAACGGGCCAAGCCCGTATCGGTGAAAAGCTCCGAATAGCTAAAACCAAGGGGATTGAGCACCATCATCTCCTGCTGCAAAAAGGAAAAAGGCCGGCCACCAGCCCCGCATTCAAGCGTCGGTACCGCCGATTAATCCTGGGTTCATCAAATTGTCATATTTCACTGGCAATATATCACGAACCGCGCCTTGCGCAGATCATGGCAACGCCACCGGGCGCTTGGGGAAAATGCCAAAGGGCTGCGGCCCACCATTTTATAACAGCGCCCAGGCGCGAACCACAAAGCAGCAGGAGACGTCCATGAACCAGGCCCTGTACCGTTCCATATTCATCTCCGACATCCACCTCGGCACCCGCGGCTGCCAGGCCGAGAGCCTGCTCGACTTTTTGCGGCAACACTCCTGTGAACAGTTATTCCTCGTCGGCGACATCATCGACCTCTGGCGCCTCAAGATCCGCTGGTACTGGCCCAAAAACCATAACACGGTCGTCCAGAAGATCCTGCGTATGGCCCGGAGCGGGGTCCAGGTGCGCTACATCCGCGGCAATCATGACCCGATTTTTGAACTGCTCTCGGAACTGGTCCATGTGGAAGGGGCCGCCATCGCTCTGGGGGATATTGCCATCCTCGAAGATTATGTGCATCAAAGCGCCGACGGCAAACGTCTCTGGGTCATCCATGGCGACCAGTTTGACGCCGCCATGCGCTATGCCCAATGGCTGACCCGCCTGGGTGACCACGGCTATACCGTCCTGCTCTGGCTGAATCGCCACCTGCAACGCGCCTTTAGCGTCCTTGGCGTGCGCCGCCACTGGTCCTTGAGCGCCTACATCAAATACCACGTGAAAAAAGCCGTCCAGTTTATCAACGACTACGAATCCCTGCTCGCGGAAGAAACCCTGCGCCGCGGCTACGA
>JAJYQY010000099.1 GCA_021794385.1 Pseudomonadota bacterium
TTGGCCAGGGCGCGAGTTTGCCGACGCAGTTCGTCCTGGATTTCGCTGCTGAGGGAATAGGGCGGCAGGCAGCAGGCGGAATCACCGCTATGCACGCCCGCCTGTTCGATGTGTTCCATGATGCCGCCCACCACCACCATTTGGCCATCGGCGACGGCGTCGATGTCCACTTCCATGGCATTGTTGAGGAAGCGGTCGAGAAGGATGGGTTGTTCACTGGAGATGCGCACGGCCTCGTGCATGTAATGATCGAGGTCTTCCTCGCTATAGACGATGCGCATGGCGCGGCCACCGAGCACATAGGAGGGGCGGACCACCAGGGGATAGCCCAGTTCGCGGGCCTGGATCTGGGCCTCGGCAACGCTGCGGGCAATGCGGTTTTCCGGCTGGCGCAGCCCGAGCCGCGACAGCAACTGCTGGAAGCGTTCGCGGTCTTCGGCCAGATCGATGGAATCCGGGCTGGTGCCGATGATGGGTACGCCCGCGGCTTCCAGGTCGTTGGCGAGCTTGAGCGGCGTCTGGCCGCCAAACTGGACGATGACGCCCTGGGGCTTTTCCACCGCCACGATCTCCAGCACGTCCTCCAGGGTCAGGGGCTCGAAATAGAGGCGGTCGGAGGTGTCGTAATCGGTGGAGACGGTTTCCGGATTGCAGTTGACCATGATGGTCTCGTAGCCGTCTTCGCGCAGGGCCATGGCGGCGTGGACACAGCAGTAGTCAAATTCGATACCCTGGCCGATACGGTTCGGGCCGCCGCCCAGGATCATGATCTTGGGCCGATCGGTGGGGGCCGCCTCGCATTCCTGCTCATAGGTGGAGTAGAGATAGGGGGTGGGCGAACTGAACTCGGCGGCGCAGGTGTCCACCCGCTTGTAGACGGGGCGGATGCCGAGCTTTTGCCGGTGTTCGCGCAGGAGCTGCTCGCGGCAGCCCAGGAGCCGGGCCAGACGGCGGTCGGCAAAACCCATGCCCTTCAAGCGGCGCAGGCGCTCCGCATCGAGGCTGGTCAGCGGCAGCCCGCGCAGCCCATCCTCTGCGGCCACGATCTCGGCAATCTGCTCCAGAAACCAGGGGTCGATATGGGTGGCCGCAAAGACCGCCTCCACGGTCCAGCCCTGGCGGAAGGCGTCGGCCAGATACCAGAGGCGGTCGGCGCCGGGGATGCGCAGTTCCTGCTCCAGACGCTGGGCGGCATCCGGGCTTTCCGGGCGCAGCTTTTCATCGAAGCCGTCTACTCCCACCTCCAGGCCGCGCAGGGCCTTTTGCAAGGATTCCTGGAAGCTGCGGCCGATGGCCATGACCTCGCCCACGGACTTCATCTGGGTGGTCAGGCGGGCATCGGCATCGGGGAATTTTTCAAAGGTGAAGCGTGGGATCTTGGTGACCACGTAATCGATGCTGGGCTCGAAACTCGCCGGCGTCGCCTGGGTGATGTCGTTGCGCAGTTCGTCCAAGGTATAGCCGACGGCGAGTTTGGCCGCCACCTTGGCAATGGGAAAACCGGTGGCCTTGGAGGCCAGCGCCGAGGAGCGCGACACCCGGGGATTCATCTCGATGACCAGCAGACGGCCGTTTTGGGGGTTGACGGCAAACTGCACGTTGGAGCCGCCGGTATCCACGCCGATGCGGCGCAGTACGGCAATGGAGGCGTCGCGCATGGTCTGGTATTCGGGATCGGTGAGGGTCTGGGCCGGCGCGACGGTAATGGAGTCGCCGGTATGAATGCCCATGGGGTCCAGGTTCTCGATGGCGCAGACGATGATGCAATTGTCCACGCGATCGCGCACCACTTCCATTTCGAATTCTTTCCAGCCGATCACCGATTCTTCGATGAGGATCTCGTGGCTGGGGCTGGCCTCCAGCCCGCGTGCGGCAATCTCCTCGAACTCCTCGCGGTTGTAGGCGATGCCGCCGCCCGTGCCGCCCAGGGTGAAGGAGGGCCGGATGATGACGGGGAAACCGATCTCCTCGGCGATGCGCCGCGCGCTGTCCATGTCGTGGGCAAAGGCCGAACGCGCCACCTCCAGGCCGATTTCTTCCATGGCTTTTTTGAACAGACCGCGGTCTTCCGCCTCGCGGATGGCCGCCACCGAGGCGCCGATGAGTTCTACCCCGAACTGCGCCAGCACTCCCTCGCGATGCAGGTCCAGGGCGCAATTCAGCGCGGTCTGGCCGCCCATGGTAGGGAGGATGGCATCGGGGCGTTCGCGCTCGATGATCTTGGCCACGGTGCGCCATTCCACCGGTTCGATGTAGGTGGCGTCGGCCGTTTCCGGATCGGTCATGATGGTGGCGGGGTTGGAGTTGACGAGGATGACCCGGTAACCCTCCTCACGCAGGGCCTTGCAGGCCTGCACGCCGGAGTAGTCGAACTCGCAGGCCTGGCCGATGACAATGGGGCCGGCGCCGATGAGGAGGATGCTCTCGATGTCCTGGCGCTTAGGCATGGGCACGGGCCTCCTGCTGGTCCATGAGGGCGATGAAGGCGTCGAAGATCACGCCGGCGTCATGGGGGCCGGGCCCGGCCTCGGGATGCCCCTGGAAGGAAAGGACGGGCAGATCGCGGTGGGCCATCCCCTGCAAGCTGCCGTCGAAGAGGGAGAGGTGGGTAACCTCCAGACAGTCGGGCAGGGTCCGGGCATCCACGGCAAAGCCGTGATTCTGGCTGGTGATGAGGACCCGACCGCTATGGAGGTCCTTGACGGGATGGTTGGCGCCATGGTGGCCGAATTTCATCTTGACCGTCTGCGCACCCAATGCCAGGCCCAGAAGCTGGTGGCCCAGGCAGAGCCCAAAGGTGGGGATGCCGGCGGCGATCACCTCGCGCAGGGCCTCCCGGCCGTAATCCACGGCCGCCGGGTCGCCGGGGCCGTTGGAAAAGAGCACCCCATGGGGCGCCATGGCGATCACCTCCGCCGCCGGTGTGCGGGGCGGCACCACGGTCACGCGGCAGCCGCGATCCACCAGCAGGCGCAGGATGTTGCGCTTGGTGCCGAAGTCAACCACCACTACGTGCCGAGACCAATGCTCTGCTACCCGGGAGACATAGCCCTCCTCGGGGCGCACGCTCCCATGTTGCCAAGTGTAGGCCTCCCGGCAGCCCGCCGCTTCGGCCAGGTCCATGCCCAGCAGGCCGGGGAAGCCGCGGGCCGCCGCCAGGGCGGTGGCATCATCGACCTGATCTCCTACCAGGACCGCGGCATTCTGGGCACCCCCATCGCGCAGTCGGCGGGTCAGCGCCCGCGTGTCGATACCGGCAATGCCGGGCACCTGATGGCGGGCCAGGAAGGCGGGCAGGGCCTCCTGGCTGCGCCAACTGCTCGGTGCGCGGGGCGGATTGCGCAGCACCAGGGCCGCGCAGTACAGGCGTTCGCCCTCGGCATCTTCGGGGTTGATGCCGACGTTACCGATATGCGGGTAGGTAAGGGTCACGATCTGGCCCATATAGGAGGGGTCCGTGAGGATCTCCTGATAACCGGTCATGGCGGTATTGAAACAGATTTCGCCCACGGCAAGCCCCGCCGCGCCAAAGCCCGTGCCTCGAAAGATGCTACCGTCAGCCAATGCCAGAACCGCCTGCACGCCTTACCTCGCCGCCAAGTGGATGCAAAAAAGGGGAGGGGGTCCCCTCCCGCATGGATCGTCTTCATTGTAAGGAGGGGACCGACGGCGGTCAACGCTCAGTCTTGCCCAAGGGGGCGTGAAGACCTGCCGTCCGCCCAGTCCACGGCCGTTTTTAGGTTCAACGCAGCAGCGGTGCCTGCCCGGGCCGGCACCGGGTCTGGCTCGGGCGTGGGCCTTTGGCCGCAGCCTGGCGGACTAGTTCGTCTTCATCCTCGCGGAGTTGCGCCCGCTGCTCCTCCGTAAGCAGTGGATTGCGGGCAATGGCATAGCGCACATTGGGATCCGGATCACCGGCGAACTGCGCCACCTGCTCGGCCGTGAGGTCCGGCCGTTTGGCCAGACAGAGGCGGATCACATAGTCCTGGTCGGTAACCAGTTCGGCCACCTCGCCGGGACGCAAATCGGCGCGCCGCGCAAAATAGCAGCGGGTCTGCATCCATTGTTCGCGCAAGAGCAGGGGTCGCAATACCTCGGGCAGGTCGGCACTGAGTGCCCAGCGCATTCTTTCATCCAGAGAGAGGGTGCGCCATTGCTGAGCGTCCATGCTTTTTCCTTATGCTTGATCCAGTATGTATTTTGGGAAGAGGAGTTCTTCCGCAAGTATTGTGTCGGAGTTTTTCACATCTTCCACCGGTTTTTCAACGCAATC
>JAJYQY010000117.1 GCA_021794385.1 Pseudomonadota bacterium
CTGCCCTTGCTCTGGGGGGATTATATCGCCCGCGACCTGCAGGTGGACAGTGCCCGCGTGCTGGTGCAGCAGGGAACGGATGGCCGCTGGCGGGTGGCGGGCAAGGTTCTGGGGCGGGGCGCCGGGGCGCTGCCCGTCAACCTGGACTGGGCGCGCATGGATCTGCAGCGGGTAACGCTGGCCTGGCAGGCGCAGGGACAGGCCCAGCCTCGGAACCTGCACCTGCAATGGCGTAGTTCGGGAGGGTTTCGCCCCTGGGTTCATGCCCAACTGCATTGGTCCCCGACCGGTTACCTGCATTATGTGGGCGTTTTGCACGGGATCTTTGCCACACCCCTCCGTTCTTTGGGCGAAGGGACCTTGACGGTGGAGCATTTGCCCTTGGATCTGTTGGGTAGCCTGTTGCCGCAACAGGGCGTATGGCAGGGCGAAGTGAGTGGCACGGCACAATTGCAGTGGCGCGGGGGGGTGTGGCGGGAGGGTTTGGGCCGGCTGGATTTGCAGCAGGTCCACGGGGGCAGCGGGTCGGCTTTGCGCTTGCCGAATCTGGACGGCCAGTGGCGCTGGCAGGGGCAAAGCGGGCGCGGCTTGCTTACGGTTGCGGGGTTGCACTGGGCGGGTTTGCCCGGTGCGCCCTTGCAGGGACGGATCCACCTGGACTGGCGTAAAGGCTGGACCGTGCAGCTACAGAGCCCGGCGCTACCGTTGGCGCTGGTCCATGCGATCCCTCCCGACTGGTTGCCGGCGGCGGGGCGCTGGTTGTTCGATAGCCCCGTCCGCGGGCGTTTGCAGGCCTTGGACCTGCGCTGGCGGAGCAGTCTGCCGTCGCGGCCGGCCACCTGGTCGGTGGCCACGCGCCTGGATGGGGTAGGCTTTGCTCCCCACGGCTCCTGGCCGGGGGTGGCGGGACTGAGTGGCAGCCTCGATGCCCGGCCCCAGGCGCTGCACCTGGATCTGGATAGTCCCAGGCTGGATTTGCAGTGGCCCCGGCTCTTTGCCGACCCCCTGACCCTGCGCGGCGCAGCGGCGCAGGTGACGGTATCGTCGCAAGATGGCGGCTGGTCTGTTGTGGCCGATGACTTGCGCCTGGATGCGCCCGGCCGTCTCCGCGGACAGTTGCATTGGCAAAGCGGCCCACCCGAGGGGGGCAGGATCGACCTGCATCTGCATCTGACCGATCTGCCCATGGCCATGATCTCCCGTCTTGCTCCCTTGGAGGGCATCAACGCCGGTTTTCGGCATTGGCTGCAGAACAGTTTTAGCACCGGTACCCTGCGTCAGGCGGATCTGGTTCTGCGCGGACCTGTGCACGACTTTCCGTTCCGGAATCCCGCGGCGGGTGTCTTTGCGCTGAATGCCGACTTCCAGCAGGTCGCCCTGCGCTATGCGCCAGACTGGCCGGCCGTCGCCGGTCTCGATGCCCATTTGCAATGGCAGGGGGGGCATCTGCAGATCAGCAGCCAGCATGGCAGCATCCTCGGGGCGCCCATTGCCCGGGCGCAGGCGGAGGTGGCCGACGTCTTCACCAGCCATCAGGTGCTCCAGGTGGGGGTCCAATCGCCGCTGCCCTTGGCTACCGTGCTGCGTTTTTTGCGCAACTCGCCGATCCTGCGGGCGAAGGCCTTGGGCGCGGCGCCCATCCAGATGGATGGACAGGGGCGCATGCAGTTGCACTTGCAGGTCCCCTTCGCTTCGGGCAAAACGACCGTGACCGGGCGCCTGGATCTCCAGCAGGCGGGTTTTGCCTGGGGTTCCTGGCGCGTCGATGCCGTCAACGGCCCCATCGTATTCAGCCGCGACCAGATCCTAGCGCAATCCCTGACAGGCCAGTTTTTGGGTGGCCCGCTGCAGATGACGCTGCAGGCCAGCGATCTGGAAAAAAACGCTCGGCTGCAGTTCCAGACCCAGGGTGCCCTGCTGCCCGCTGCCGCCGCCCAGCCCCTGGGTCTGCCTGCCTTGGGCGCCATTTCCGGCCCGCTGCCCTACAGCGGTGAGGGGACCCTGGCCGGGGACGATCTGCAGTTTCGGGCCCAGGGAGATCTACAGGGCTTGGCGAGCCGGTTGCCGTCGCCTATGTACAAGGCTGCGGGATCGGCGGGCAGCGTGGAGATTTCCGGGCAGGGTAATCTCAAAAGCCGCTTGCGTGTCAACGTGCGCACCGCTGCTCAGGCAGGCGGTCTCGTCTGGCAACGGCAGCAGAACCACTGGCAACTGGCGGCCGGGAGTTGGCAACTGGATGGCAACACCGCACCGCCGCTGCCCCCGGCCGGTATCCTGGTCACCGGCCAGGGCGGAGTGCTGCCCGTGGATGCTTGGCTGCAGGTCCTTCATGGCAACGCTGCGGGCATCACCGCCTGGCCGACCCTGATCCTGCGCTCCCATTGGCAAGGCGTGCGGTTCCTGGGCCGGGATTGGCCCGATGTCACGTTGCAGGGCAAGGTCGCAGGCGATCAGCTCGCACTGCAGTTGGGCGGTCGCGCCGTTGCCGGACAGCTCCGCTATGAGGCCTCCCCCGCGCGCCTCAGCGTGCAGTTGCAGCACCTGGACATCCCCCCGTTGGCAAAGGGTCAGGGCGGAGACCCGGGTGCCACCGACCGGCATCCGGGAGGAGCGCCGCTAGCGCTTACGGCGCATATCGCCCGCCTGCAATGGGACGGTCATGCCCTGCAGGATTTTTCACTGGAGGGCCGCCGCAACGCAACGGGCTGGCAGTTTCCCCACCTGAGCGCGCAATGGGCGGGAAGCCGCTGGACGCTGGCCGGGGAGTGGTCGGGCCAGGGGGTGGGAAGCTCACGTTTTCATGGCCAGATGCAGGCCGATGATATTGCCCCTTTCCTGCGGACCTTGGGGGTGGATAGCCTCGACTATGCCCACGCCCGGTCCGAGGGTGACCTCCATTGGCCCGGGCCGCCCTGGGATTTTGCCCTGGCGCATCTCTATGGCAACGCCCGCCTCACCTTCCAGGATGGACGTTTGGGCAAACTGGGTGCCGGCCTTTCCTGGCTGGTTTTGGTCAACCCGACCAGCCTCCTGAGCGATGTGCTTACTTTTAATTACCGCCCTCTCTTTGGTAACGGACTTTTCTTCTCCCGGCTCAGCGGTGATTTTGTCCTGGATGACGGGGTGGCCACGAGTCGCAACGTCGTTCTCCAGTCCAGTGCCGTTGAGGCCAAGGCGGAAGGTTCGGTGGACCTGCAGCGGCACGATCTGGATCTGGCCCTGCAGGTCTATCCTCTGCAGAGCGTGGATCTGCTCATCGGCCACTTTCCGCTGTTCGGCCCTGCGCTCTTCGGCCACAGCGGCAAGGTGGTAGAATGGAATTATCGGGTGCACGGCCCCTGGGATCATCCCGTGGTGCGCAGCGTGCACGCCAAGGAAGCAACCCCATGATCTTGACGGTGGCGGTAGTGCAAATGGTGGCTGCGGCGGAGGTGGCGGAAAATCTCGCTGCCGCGGCGCTGCTGCTGGATCGGGCGGCGGCGCAGGGGGCACGGCTGGTGCTCTTGCCGGAGAACTTCGCCTTGATGGGGCGGCGGGAAACGGACAAGCTGGCCATCATGGAGGCCGACGGCGAAGGTCCTATCCAGGACTGGCTGGCTGCCCAGGCCCGCCGTCTGGGCCTCTGGCTGGTGGGCGGCAGTATGCCCCTGGCCGCCGGCGATGGGCGCTGTCATGCCGCCTGTCTGGTCTATGACGAGCAGGGCCGGCGCCGGGCGCGCTACGACAAGATCCACCTCTTCGATGTGGACCTGGGGGGCGGCGAATCCTATCGCGAGTCCCGCAGCATTGCGCCGGGAAAGGAGACGGTCCTGGTGGAAACCCCGTGGGGGCGAATGGGCCTGTCCATTTGCTACGACCTGCGTTTCCCCGAACTCTATCGGGCCTATGCGGGGGCCGAATTGCTGGTGGTGCCCAGCGCCTTCACCCACCGCACGGGGCTGGCGCACTGGGATGTGCTGCTGCGCGCACGGGCCATTGAAAATCTCGCCTTCGTCCTGGCTGCCGATCAGGGCGGTCACCACGACAACGGCCGCGAAACCTTTGGCGGCAGCCAGGTCATCGACCCCTGGGGAACGGTGCTGGGCCGCCTCGACAAAGGTCCGGGGGTCTGCATGGCGCACCTGGACCTCGACTTCCTCGGCCAATGCCGCGCGGCCCTCCCCGCCCTGGAACACCGCCGCCTGGGATGATGCGAAAAACGGCCGTTGGCAGAGGTGTTTTGCCGCGACTTCGGCCCAAGCCGTCGTTGTTCTAGGCGAAAGCCCGCGCCCGGCAGGCGAACTGTTTGAGCCCGCAGGGCGAGTTTTCGCCCGCCAGCGGGATGAGCCGTAGAACAACAGGCGCGGGTCGCCGGAGCAAAAAACAGCTCTGCCAACGGCTGTTTTCAGGATCGCAAGTCAGGGTTGGGCGGAGCGCGTCTGCTGAGCCCGCCGTTCCCCCTTATCCTCCCCTTTACCAAGCAATATAGGCAAAACCCTGCTGCTGCAGGGTCATGAGGTCCACGGCGCCGCTGAACACGCGTTTGGCCTCGGGAACCAGGTCGGCATCATTGATCTTGACGGTCTTCATGGTCTGCTCGCAGGCGTGGAAGCTCACCTGGTACATAGCCAGGCTCTGCACCTGTTCGAGAATGAATTTCTCGTAGTGGTGCTTGTTCTTCGCGGGCTTCACCAGGAGCCAGATGCCGGGGCCGAAACAGGTGATGACGATGTCGGCGTCGCTGTTGAAGTGCTGCAGGACCACGGCGGCGCTATGGAGTATATCCAGGATATAGGCGGGCTCCGACCGGTTGAGCTGGTAAACGATCTTGTTTTTACTGGGCCCCATGAGGCCTTCGGCTTCGCTCTTGCCGCTCACCAGAGCGGTGGCACCGGCGGCGGCGACGAGGCCGCCCAGGAAGCGACGACGGGAATGGTTTTCCGATTGAGCCATGTTATCCTCCTTGCTGGCTGCTTTGGGTCAGAAGGGCAGGTCTTGCCCCTATTGGGTTCGTGCCGGGAATGGTAAGCAAAAATCAAGCCGTATGCTTGGGGAAATTTTTAGAGGGTGTCTATGCAGCAATTCAACCGTGCCTTTTTCCGTGACCTGTGGCAGCTCACCAAGCCCTACTGGTGGCGCTCCGAGGAACGCTGGCTGGCGCGGGGGCTCTTTGCCCTCGTGGTGCTGCTCAATCTCCTCATGGTCTTCATCTCCTACCGCATTACGGAATGGTATAACACTTTTTGGAATGCCTTGCAGCGTTACGACGCGCCGGCAGCCTGGCATCAACTCCTCATATTCGCGATCCTCGTCACGCCCTATATCATCGCCGCCGTTTATCAGACCTATCTCACGCAAATGCTGGAGATCCGCTGGCGGCGCTGGCTCACCGAGCATTATCTGGACGCCTGGCTGGCCAAGGGCACCTTTTATCATATGCAGGTGCTGGGGGACGGCACCGACAATCCGGATCAGCGTATCAGCGAGGATCTGGCGAGCTTCACCTCCCAGACCCTGAACCTCGTCATCGGTGTGCTGAGTTCCATCACGACCCTCGCGGCCTTTGTCTTCATGCTCTGGGAACTATCCTCCCACGTCATCATCCCCTGGGATGGGCAGCACTGGATCATCCCCGGCTATCTGGTCTGGGCGGCCCTGCTTTATGCCGTTCTGGGCACCGTGCTCACGGCCTGGATCGGGCGGCCGCTGATCAATCTCAATTTCAACCAGGAGCGCTTTCAGGCAGACTTTCGTTTCAGCCTCGTGCGCCTGCGGGAAAATAGCGAAAGCGTGGCCCTCTATGGGGGCGAGAGCCAGGAACGGGAACACTTTCTCAATCGTTTTGCCAACGTCTTCGGCAATTTCTGGCAGATCATGAAGCGCACCAAGCGTCTCAACTGGTGGGTGTCGGGCTATGGGCAGGCGGCCATCATCTTCCCGGTGCTGGTGAGTTTGCCCGCCTATTTTGCCAAGGCCATCCCCCTGGGGACCATCATGCAGATCTCCAGTGCCTTTGGCCAGGTGCAGGGGGCGTTGTCCTTCATCGTCAATAGCTACACCGGCTTGGCGAGCTGGCATGCGGTGGTGGATCGGTTGCGCTTCTTTGAACAGGCCATGCACGAAGTGCAGGTGATCCGCGAGACCCATTATCAGATTACCCGGGAGGACGGCCTCCATCTGGCGGTGCGACATCTCAATGTGCGCCTTCCCGACGGCCGTGAGCTGATCCGTGATCTGGACTTTACCCTGGAGCGGGGGCAGCGCTTGCTCATCATGGGGCCATCGGGGGGCGGCAAGAGTACCCTGGTGCGGGCCCTGGCGGGCATCTGGCCCTTCGGTGAGGGGGTGGTGCAGATGCCGCGCAATGACCGTCCCCTCTTTTTGCCGCAGAAGCCGTACCTGCCCTTGGGTACCCTGCGCGATGTGCTGGTCTACCCCTTCGGCGCGCCGGGGGTGAGCGATGAAAGCCTGCGCGGGCTCTTGCTGCTCTGTGGCATGGCCAGCCTGGCAGAGCGCCTGGATGAGGTCCGCCTCTGGGCCCATGTCTTGTCTCTGGGGGAACAACAACGCCTGGCCTTTGCCCGCATCCTGCTGCAAAAGCCGCAGTGGGTCTTCATGGATGAGGCGACGTCCGCCCTGGATGAGCCTGCGGAAGGGCGCCTGTATGAAATGCTGATCGAGGAACTCCCGCAAACCGCCATCATCAGCGTTGGCCACCGTTCCAGTCTGTTGCAATACCATGAGCAGCGCCTGGAATTGTTGAGTGAGGGCCGCTGGCGCTTGGGGCCGGTCACGCTGCCGGGAGCCTCGCCCCTGCAGGTGCAGCCGGCCTGACCTGCAACGCGCGCCTTTTGTACTATTGCCAACGTGAAAGCACAAGCCTGCTGTCTACGCAAATTATCATAGGAGCGGCCCATATAATCGCGGCCATGGGCCGCTCCTACGCGCCATAGGGCCTGACTGTTAGGTTCAGAGCCGCTCCGGCAGGAGGGCGAGGCTGCGCGCCAGGGCGCCCCGCTGGGTCTGTACCACGCGCTGGCCCTTTTGGCCGCTTTCCCGGGCAGCAATGGGGTCGGCGAGCCAATGGGCCAGAATGACGGCCAGGGCGTTGCCATCGGCGGCCTGCATGGCTGCCCCAGCGGCCAGCAAGGTGCTGGCAATGTCACGGAAATTCTCCATGTGCGGGCCGAAACTCACCGGTTTGGCGAGGGCGGCGGCCTCCAGGGGGTTGTGTCCGCCTTTGCGTACAAAGCTGCCGCCTATGCTCACCACGTCGGCAGCGGCATAAAAGGCGGGCAACTCGCCCAGCGTGTCTACCAGCAAGACCTCCTGTTCCGGGCGCATGGGTTGTCCTGCCGAGCGCCGCTGGACGCGCAGCCCCTGTGCTTGCAGGAGGGCGGCCACGCCATCGCAGCGCTCGGGGTGACGCGGCACCAGGACGAGCAGAAGGTGCGGAAACTGCTGGCGCAAGGTGCGCAAAACGGCCATGGCCAGCTCGTCTTCGCCAGCGTGGGTGGAGCCAAAGACCCAGACCGGCCGGTCGCCCCAGGGCTGGCGCAGGGCGGCTCCGGCCGCATGCGTGGCATCCTGTTCGGGCAGGTCATATTTCAGGTTGCCGGTGGCCACCACCTGCGCTGCGCCGAGGGCGCGGAAGGCCGCGGCGTCGGCGTCGCTTTGTGCGGCTATGGCGTGCAGGCTCTGCAGCGCCGGCCCCAGCAGGTGATGAAAACGTTGATAACCGCGCTGGGAGCGCTGCGAGAGGCGGGCGTTGAAGAGATACAGGGGAATAGCGCGCCGGGCGGCGGCGTGATAGAGATTGGGCCAGACCTCGGTCTCCATGATGATGCCCAGGGCGGGACGGCCGCGACGGAAGAATCGCGCTACGGCGGCCGGCAGATCATAGGGGGCATAGACATGGGTGACGCGTTCGCCCAGCCGTGCCTGAACCACAGCGGCCCCCGTGGGGGTGGTGGTGCTCATCAGGATGGGATGTCCGGGATAGCGCGCCTCCAGGGCGTGGATCAGGGGAATGGCGGCAATGGCCTCGCCGACGCTGACCGCATGCACCCACAGGGGGGCGGGGCCCCGACTTTGGGGTATCCAGCCAAGGCGCTGCCACCAGCGCTCCCGGTAGCCGGGGCGGCGCCAGGCTCGCCAGAGGGTGAAGCCCAGCACCAGGGGGGTCAGCAGGCAGAGCAGGCCCGCGTAGAGGCGGCGGATCATTCCGGACCCTGCGGCCGTCGGCAGAGGTGTTTTTTGCTCCGGCGGCCCGCGCCTGTTGTTCTAGGGCTCATCCCGCTGGCAGGCGAAAACTCGCCCTGCGGGCTCAGACAGTTCGCCTGCCGGATGCGGGTTTTCGCCAAGAACAACGACGGCTTGGGCCGAAGTCGCGGCAAAACACCTCTGCCAACGGCCGTTTTTCGGATCATTCGCGGTGCAGGAGGCGGTCGGTGAGCCAATCCAGGCGATACCAGGGGCGGAAGCTTTTGAGAACGGCCTCCCGGTCATAGTCTTTTTCTATCCAATCCTGCAGGCTCAAGCCGGGGTGCGCGGCGGCGGCCCGCTGATAACTCTCGAAAAAGCAGTCGAGGATGCCGGTATTGGCATGGCGGATGTGGCCGAAGGGCCAGAGGCGCAATTGCCGACCGGCCTGAGCGATGGGGACATGGGCGAAAAGATGCAGGTAGAGGACGCTGATGAAGCCGGCGCGGTCCGCTCCCGATTTGCAGTGGATGAGCAGGGGGCCTTCCAGCTCCCGGAGGGTGGCGATGGCCGCGAGCAAGTCTGCGCGCCGGGGCAGATCCCGGGAACCGAAGCCGTGCAGGGGGAGGTGAATCATGCCCAGGGCATCACAGACCTCCTGTTGGAGGCGGTAATGGGGTTCGTGCGGGGCCGGGGCGCGGATATTGAGTACGGTACGGATGCCATAGCGGGCGTGCCAGCGGCGCAGTTGCCGGGGCGAGGGCTGGGCGGAGCGGAAGACGCCGGGGGCGATGCGGTGAAAGTTGGCGTAAAAGAGTTCCCGAAAGATGCCGTGGTCCGTGAAGAATTGATGGCGGCGCAGGCGGCGGCGCTCGGCGGCGGGGATGGAGGCAGGGGGCTGGCTCATGGCTCTGGTCTTGTCCGGCTGTCCAGGCAAGCGGCAAGAATGGGCCAGAGGGCGGCGGGTTGCAAGGCCGCCTGACAGGGTATGTCACCCGCGGCCGTAAACGGTAGCGGGCAGCGGGAGCGCCGGCAAGGAGAGCAGGCGAGGGGGCTTTGCATGCTGATCTGGGGAGTGCCGATGGCTGCCACCTGCTCGCTGGCCGTGGGTCCGTAGAGGGTGATGCCGGATAGCCCCAGGGCGGCGGCCAGATAGGAAAGGCCCGTATCCACGCCGATAAAGGCGCGGGCGCGCACCATCAGGGCCGCCAACTCGGCCAGGGTCGTCGGCGGCAGCGCGCGCACATTGCTGGCCTGGGCGGCGAGGGCTGCGGCACGCCGGCGTTCGGCGGCATTGCCCGCCGGGAGCAGCAGCCGATAGCCGTGTTCGGCCAGGATCTGCGCCATTGACCGCCAGTGGGCCGGGGTCCACTCCTTGTTGGCCCAGGTCGTGCCGTGAAAACCCAGGATAAAAGGCTCTGCCGCAAAGTCTCGCCATGCGGTGTCGAGCGGCGCATCTCGGAGCCGCTTCCGCAATGGGGCCAGTCCATAGTCGATGGGTAAATCGTCCAGTCCATAGCCTAGGGCCCGGGCGAAAAGCTGGCGGTTGCGTTGAATGGCGGGCTGGTCCCACGGCACGGCATGGCGCTGGTGATAAAGCAGTGTCGCCCCCCCCTCGCGCGCACTATGGCGATGGAGGCCCAGCACCGGGGCAGCGGCGAGCCGGGCCAGTACGGCACTTTTATAGAGCCCCTGAACATCGAGAACGGCGTCATATCCTGCCTCCCGCAATTGGCGGCGCAGGGCCAGCACCGCCCTGCCCAGTCGTCCCCAATCTCCGCGCAGGTGGCGCAGGCCAAAGGGGATCACCCGCCGGACCCCGGGATGCCACCCCGCCAGCTCGGCAAAGGCCGGCTCTACCAGCCAGTGGACCGTCACCTCGGGTCGCTGCCGTTGCAGATCGCTCAAGGCGGGAAAGGTATGCAGCACATCTCCCAAGGAGGACAGGCGCACGAGAAGGAGCTTCACCGCTCTCCTTCCTTCGCTGCCTGCTCCTGTAGTTCCAGGGCAACGGCATACTTCATGAATGCCCCCAGCGCCGTCGTCCAGGCAATGGCCGCGCCGTTGACGCCGTCCAGGAAGCCGAGGCGCCAGGCATAGCTCCGCGAAAAGGCGGCCAGGGCATGGGCCATGGGCATGTAGTGCCGCACCTTCTTGCCGCGGTGATGAATTTGCAGAGCGCTGAGGGCAGCGTAGGACTGCATTTTCTCCACCAGGGCAAGGTAATTTTCATAGGAATAATGATCAATGGACGTACCCTTGATCCGCCCTACTGGCCCTGTTGTCTGCCACGACTCATGCACCGCCACCGAATTATAATTACCCTGGCGGCGGTCCATAAAGCGCAGTACCCAGTCATGATTCCAGTCGCCAAAACGCACCGGGCGATTCTGCAAAAAACTGCGCCGCCGCAAGCGAAAAGCCACCTTGCCCTGCGGATTTTGCAAAAGATGCGTGATGCTGAGGGCGGCGGAATCGCGAAGCACTTCATCCGCGTCCATCACCAGCACCCAGTCGTGGCGCGCCGACTCAACAGAGAATTGGCGCTGAGCTCCAAATCCCGACCATGGTCGCTCGATGATGCGCGCGCCAACCTGTTTGCCGATCTCTACGGTGGCGTCTGCGGACCCGGCGTCAACGATAAGAATTTCTCCCGCAATGCGCTGTACGCTCATCAATGAGCGCAACAGCAGACGCTCGGCATTCAGGGTGATATATACTACGGAAAGTGGCAGGGAAGAAGTCATGTAAATGATTTTCTGAGCAAAGGAAGACCTGCTATCAAACCGATGGTGATGGCATCTCCATATCCCCAGGAGAGGCTATCAAATGCACCGCCCACCCAAAAAATGGCAATATAGGTGATGGCAAACCAGCCTACGGCGGTATTCCTGCAGCGCCAGGCTTCGGTGGTCAACCGCCAGAGAAACCATAAGAACAGGTAGAGCCCGGGTAAACCCAGGACGGCCATTTCACTAATAAAACTGTTTGCCGCAGAATTCATGATAAAACCGGGAGTGGCCGGTATTTCATGATGCGCCTGCAGGGCTAGGATTGCGTTATAAAAGTCGCCAGTGCCCACACCGAAAAGCGGATGTTGCAGAAAGATCATGATACCGCCGATCATCGCTACGAGCCGTATGCCCCAGCTCGTCTCCACCTCCTGTTGATGGATACTAAATTCCAGCAATTCGCGAACTCCCACGGCGAGATGCGTCTGCACGGCCGGCATGAACGCCAGAACAATGACCGTCAAGCTGATGGCTCCTAGCGCCCAGTAACGCCAACGTCCGTGATAAAGAACCCAAGCGGCGATAGGCATGAACAATATGAAAAGGAGCTGTCCGGAACGTCCCGGCGTCAGGAGCATTTGCGCGAAAAAAAGTAGTGCCAAGGCGCCGTTGGTCCAACGACCGAAGTTCCAGCCATTGCGTATATCCCAGAGCAGCCACAACAGTGCATGGGCCAAGGCGAGCGAGAGCCAGATATGATCGGCGAAGCCGGTGTAGGCGATATGATCCGCGTTGGCCCAGGGCAAGATATGCCAGGTCATCAAAGCTGCCAAAACGAGATTGATGATCAAGCCGCCAAGAAAGAGCCGGATCAAAAGGCGTACCCAGCGCTCTTGCCAGGGCAAGGTCGCGCCCATAAAACCTAGTACGCCATAACTCGTCGCCTCGCTGACCTTTAGACCAAAATGCATATTCTCGGTCCATAATAAGCCCAGCAACGTCAGCACGATGAGCAGGGCGAGAGGCAAGGCCCAGGAGCGCTGGGCAATCTCCCGCCAGCGCCGCCAGTAACCGCTGGCTGCATAAATGAGCAGGAACAGGCCCGCAGAGATGCCGGCGCCGGCGGTACTCAGGGGGAAAAAGAAGAGCGGTAGCGCGTAAAAAGTGAAAACCGCACTATCCGGGAGGCGAAAGGTCACGAGGCAGCTCCGGAGGAAGGGATATTCAGGAAGGAAACGGCGGCATCATAAGCGGCTTCGGGCGCGCCGGCCACCAGGATTCGCGTCCAGGCATGATGATGGTAATGAGCGGAATTGGGAAAGTTGAACAGTGCCAGGGTGGGCACGCCCATGGCTACGGCCATGTGGTAGGGGCCGGAGTCGCTGGAGATGAAGAGTCTGCACCCGGCGATGGCCCCCGTCAGGGTGGAGAGGGTGGTCTTTCCCGCCAGATCGAGGATGTCGGTGCCATTGCCCCAGAGGCGACGATAGCTTTGCACGAAGGCGGTGTTGACGGGTGCCTCGAAGGGGGCGCCGGTGAGAAGAAGGCGATGGGGATGGGTTTGGGCCAGCCGTCCCAGCCACTGGGCAAGGGTTTCGAGATCCGGCCTTTTTGCCGCCGCATCGGCCGTCCCACAACCGATATTGAGACCGACCACCGGCCGCTCGCCGGGCCATTGGGCCGCGATCTCCCGACGGAGGGCACGGCCCCCAGCGGTCTCTTGGAGAAGGATGGCTTGGCCATTGCGGGCGATGCCCAGGGCCGCCAGGGCGGCAAAGTCGCGTTCCGTGTAATCCATGGGCCAGTCAAGGCCCTGGCGAGCGGCGTAGCGGCGCAGGCCCGGGGCGGCGTGGTCGTAGAGCAGGCCGCGTCCCGCTACCTCCGCTACCCCCACCGTAGGCGCGCCACTGTGCCGCCTGGCCCAGCGCGCGACGATGGTGCTTTCCAGGCCATGGGGTTCATGGTCGATGATGAGATCGGGTCGGATTTCGGCCACGATCTGCCCTACCTGCGGCAAAAGACGCCGCCAGGTTGCCGGCCCCACGCCGCGCATACCCAGGAATGCTCCTTCGAGCATGGGCAGGAAATGGGCGCTGCTGAGGAGGTGGTGGTCGCGGATAAGCTCCTCACTGGGATAGCCCGGCCAGCGGCTCAGGAAGAGGAGATGCAATTCCACCCCGGGCCAGTGCCGATGTAGAGCCGCCCAGGCGGCGGAGCTGCGCAGGATGTCGCCGATCCCGGCGCTGTGGGACTTGATGAGGAGGATGCGGCGGGGATGGAGGGGTAGAGGACGGGGCATGGTAAAGAATCAGGCCGTCGCCTCTCCTTGGGGCAGGTCCACGCCGGCATAGACCTCCGCCAGGGGGAGGGTCAAATCCACGCACTGGAAGCGCAAGCTGTCGCCTTCGCTGAGGAGTTCATACCACCAGCCCTCCGGGCGGCGGCGATAGAGCTCGATACTGCGGCTGTCGGAATCGACGAGAACATATTCACGCAGGCCAGGGAGAGCCTGGTAGGCATGGAGCTTCTCGCGGCGGTCGATGTTGGCAGTGCTTGCCGATAGTACCTCGATGATGAGGCAGGGATCTTCCAGGTAGAGGCTGTCTCCGGGTAAGGGGTCGCCGCAACGCAGCACGATATCGGGGTAATAAAAGGCATCCACCGTTTCTACCCGGACTTTCATGTCGCTGCTCAAGACCTGGCAGTCATCCCCACGGGTCTTCTGCCATAGTGGCCCGTAAAGATTGCCGACAATCTGATTGTGACGCAATTTTGCACCGGCCATGGCATAGACCTGTCCGGCCACATACTCATGGCGGATCTCGGCGTGTTCCTCGCCATCCAGATACTCCTTGATGGACAAAGGCCGTAACATAGCTGCTTGCATGACCTTTTCTCCTCGCCTTGCAGAACCGATTTTACGCATCATAAGGCCCCAAGCCGGCCATGTCATCGCCCCAAGGCTGCGAGAAAGTCGCGGGCGATGGCGCCGGCGTCGAAGCGCTCGGCATAGGCAGGCCCGGCAGCGGCGAGTTGCTGACGGAGGGTAGGATCACGGGCAAGACGCTGGAGGGCATCGCCCCAGGCATCGCTGTCGCCGGGGGGCAGCAGCAAGCCCGTTACACCCTCCGCGAAGCTCTCCGGAATCCCGCCCATCGCGGCGCCGAGCACCGGGGTGGCGCAGGCCTGGGCCTCCAGGCAGACGCGGCCGAAGGTGTCGGGCTCGATGGACGGCAGGGCCAGGGCATCCATGATGCTGTACCAGGGAGTGACCCTTTCCTGCCAGCCGATGACGTGCTGCCAGGGGCGATCCGCCAGACGGGCGCGCAATTCCGTTTCATGGGCACCGCCGCCGATCCATAGCCCTTGCACCCGCGCATCCCGGGCATGGGCGGCGTCGATGGCGTCAGCGAGGGTGAAGACCCCCTTGCCGCGATGCCAGGCCCCGACAAAGCCCACCAGCAAGACCTCCTCCCCCAGACCCAGGCGCCCCCGCCATTGCCGACGGGCTTCGTGATCGCGCTGATAATCGGCCAGGACCAAAGGGTTGGGCAGCATCTCCACGCGCTCGCCGGGCAGGCCCTGGGCAATGAGGCGTTGCTGCAGATAGTGGGAGATGGCAAAGAGGCGCAAGGGCCAGCGCGAGAGCAGCCAGCGGGTGCCGGGGCGCAGTTGCAGGTCCATGTGGCGAAACAGCGCCAGAGGTACGCCCTGGGTACGGCTGAGGAGGGCCAGCGGCCAGTATTCCTTGCTGAAGCTGCCCATCAGCCAGTCCGGGCGGGTGCTGCGTAGGGCGCGCTGCACGGCGCGGAAGCCGCCGGGATCGGCACTGTTGCGAAAATGACCGGGGTGGAGGACCACACCAGTGCCGTGCAGGGCCGTAGCGATCCGGCCCTGAGGATGGACGACGGCATGGACCTCGGCGCCGATGCCCACCAGGGCCCGGCTGAGGGTGATGAAGTGGGTTTCGGTGCCGCCGCCGCCCGGGTTGGTGCCGACCCAGAGGAGCCTCACCGCCTGTCCTCATAGGCGCTCAACAACTGCAAGGGAAGCATGTGCGGGCCGTGGTGGCCGCCCACCAGGATCCGCGGCAGCAGAAAAAGGTCCGTGCCCGGGCGCGCCCGGCCCCGGGCCACGGTCACCGCCGCAGCAAAGCCTGCCGCCCGCACGGCCTGCGCCTCGCGCGGGCCGGCGGCCCCGTAGGGGTAGCAGAACTGCGTGACGGGCTGGCCGAGGAGGTCCTGCAGGTCGGCTTTGGACCCCAGGATTTCGTCTTCCAGTGCGGCTGGGCTGCAATCGGGCAGGCGGAGGTGTTGACGCCCGTGGGCAGCGATCTCCATGCCGGCTGCTTGCCAGGCACGCAGTTCGCTTGCATCCATGAGCGGCTTGCGGATGCCCAGGATCTCGGCATCCCAATGATTGTATTGGCCGATCGCCTTGCTCACCACATAGCAGGTAGCGCTGAAGCCATGGCGTTGCAAGGCGGGCAGGGCGTTTTCCAGGTTGTCCCGGTAGCCATCATCAAAGGTGATCACCGCCACCTTGCCGTGCTGCTCGCCGCGCAGATAAGGCAGGGCCGCCGTCATGGACAGGCCGCGGTAGCCCAGGAGCCGCAGTAGGGCCATCTGCCGGGCAAAGCGTCCGGGACTGACATAGAGGCCGCGCAGTTTCACCCCCCGCGGGGCGCGGGCTACGTTGTGGTACATGAGGATGGGGATGGAGTTCACGCCGGGGGGTCGAGGTGGACACTACTGCGCACGACGTAGGTTTTTTTATCCTGGGATTCGTGATAAATCCGCGCCAGCATCTCGCCCAGGACGCCGGTGTTGAAGAACTGCAGGCCCGCCAGGAAGAAAAGCACACCGGCAATGAGCATGGGCCGGTCGGCAATATCCGCACCCAGGGCAAACTTGATGATGAAGAGGTAGAGCAGTATCAGCGATCCCAGGCTGAGGAAGCCCAGGCCGATGGTGCCGAAGAAGTGCATGGGCCGCTGGCTGTAGCCCAGGAAGAATTTGACGAAGAGGAGGTCCACCAGTACCCGGAAGGTGCGGGTGATGCCGTATTTGCTTTGCCCCGCCCGGCGCGGGTGGTGGCGTACCGGCACCTCGACGATGCGGTCGGTATAGGTCAGGGTAGCCAGCCAGGCAGGGATGAAACGGTGCATCTCGCCATAGAGGCGCACGCCCTTGAGGACCGAGGCGCGGTAGGCCTTGAGGGTGCAGCCGTAGTCGTGCAGCCAGACGCCGGTGATGCGGCGGATGAGGCGGTTGGCGATGCGTGATGGGATCTTGCGCAGCAAGAGTCCGTCCTGACGGTTTTTGCGCCAGCCCGCCACCACGTCCAGGTCTGCGGCCAAGAGACGTTGGGCCAGGGGGAGGATGTCCTCGGGATCGTTCTGCAGATCTCCATCCAGGGTCACGATGACCTCGCCCCGGCTGGCATCGATACCGGCCTGCATGGCCGCTGTTTGCCCAAAATTGCGCTGCAGATGAATGATCTTGAACTGCTCCCCGCGCAGCGCCGCCTCCCGGTCCAGGGCGGCGGCGCTGCCGTCACGGCTGCCGTCATCGACGATGATGATCTCGACATTGGCAGTGCTCAGGGCGGCGGCGAGGGCCGCGCAGAGGGGGCCGACATTGTCGATCTCGTTGTAGAGGGGGATAACGACGGAGATTTGCGGCATGGACGTTCCGGGCAGGATTTGTTCCATTCTATCCTAGGGGGCCGGAACTGGTCATCAGCGCAGCGCGATAGGCGCGAGCGCAGGCGGCAGGGTCCCGACTCTCCAGGATGCCCGACAGCACCGCCACACCGGCAGCCCCGGCCTGCCGCGCCGCCGCCACCCGTTCCGGGGTGATCCCGCCCAGGGCCAGGAGCGGCAGGCTGCTGGATTGCGCCAGCGCAGCGAAGGCATCTACCCCCAAAGGCTTGGCATCCGGATGAGTGGCGGTGGCAAAGAGGGGCGACAGGAAGGCATAGCTTGCCCCCAGTCGGGCGGCCTTGCCCAGGCAAGCGGCGTCGTGGCAGGAAACGCCAAAGGGACGGGATAGCGATTCCCCTTCTTCCCATTCCGCCAAGGCCTTTTGGGTCAGATGCAGACCATGGTGCTGGAGTTCGGGCAAGGCTTCCGGGCTATTGAGAAAGATCTGCACGCCCCGCCCCGCAGCGAGTTCGCCCAGGTGCAGGAGCTGAGTGTGCAGGACACGGTCGGGCCGCTCTTTGAGGCGCAGGACGATCCAGCTCAGGTCGCCATCCATGGCCGCCGTCAGCGTCGGGACCAATTGGCCGCTGGGGAGGCGCTGGGGGTCGACAATGAGACAGAGGGGCGGCTGCGGGAGTTTTTCGGCCAATAAGCCGGCAATAATGGGGCGGTTGGCAGGCAAAAAAGGCAGGCCGGCCAGGTCTTCCGGGTCCAGCCAGCGGATTTCCTGCCCCTCCCGCCCATGGGCCTCGCCCTCCCAGGTCGTCACCCGGAAGAGATGCAGGCGCACCGTGCGTTCGCTGTAGGCAAAATCCATTACCCGCCAGGGGTTGGCGGCGCGCACCTCGATGCCCAGTTCCTCGCGCAACTCTCGTACCAGGGCCGCCTCGGGGCTTTCGCCGGCTTCGATCTTGCCGCCCGGAAACTCCCAGTAACCCGGCCAGGGTTTGCCTTCCGGACGCAGATCCGCCAGCACCTGGCCATGGGGGGCCTGGAGGATGCCGGTGGCAACGGGAACGATGGACGGCATCAACTGCGATAATCGGCGTTGATGCGCACGTAGTCGTGGGAGAGATCGCAGGTCCAGATATGCTCCTCCGCCGTACCGCGTCCCAGGTCCACGCGAATGGGGATTTCCGTCGCGGCCATCACCGTCTGACCCGCCGTTTCGCCGTAGTCGGGATCGCGGGCGCCGTCACGGACGATGCGCAGCTCGCCCAGCCAGATCTGCACCTTTTCCACATTCAGATCGTCGATGCCGGCGGCACCGATGGCGGCCAGCAATCGTCCCCAGTTGGGATCGGAAGCGAAAAAGGCGGTCTTGATCAGGGGCGAATGGGCCATCCGGTAGGCCACCTTCAGGCATTCTTCGGCATCGCGGCCGCCCGCGACGGTAATGGGGATGAATTTCGTCGCACCCTCCCCGTCGCGAACGATGGCCTGGGCGAGCTGGATGGCCACCGCCTCCACTGCCGCCGCCACCCGGCCGTAGGCGGGGTCTTTGGGCGTGCGCATGGGGTCCATGGCTGCCTTGCCGGTGGCCATGAGGATACAGGCGTCATTGGTGGAGGTGTCGCCATCCACCGTGATGCGATTGAAGGAGCGCTCCACGGCGTCGCGCAGGCAGCGCTCCAGCGCCAGTCCCTGCAGGGGGGCGTCGGTGGCGATGTAGGCCAGCATGGTGGCCAGGTCCGGCCGGATCATGCCCGAGCCTTTGGCAATGCCGGTGACGGTGAAGTGCACCCCATCCAGGGCAACCCGGACGGAGTAACCCTTGGCTACCGTGTCCGTGGTCATGATGGCCGTGGCGGCCTCGATCCAGGCATCGGGGCGCAGGTGGGCGGCGCAGGCGGGGAGAGCCGCGCCGATCCGCTCGGCCAGCGGTGCAATCTCGCCAATGACCCCGGTGGAAAAGGGGAGCACCTCCTCGGGCCGGCAACCCAGCGCTTCCGCGACGATTCGGCAACTGTCCTCGGCCGCTGCCATGCCCTCGGCACCGGTGCCGGCATTGGCATTGCCGGTATTAATGAGCAACGCCCGGATGGAACCCTGGGCCAGATGCTTCTCGGCGACAATGACCGGCGCCGCGCGGAAGCGGTTGCGGGTAAAGACTCCGGCCACCGCCGTGCCGGCCTCCAGGGCGATGAGGGTCAGGTCCTGGCGACCGGCGTAGCGGATGCCCGCCGCAGTGGTGCTGAGCCGGATTCCGGAGATGGGGTGCAGATGCTGCGGGGCGGAGATGCCGATGGCCATGATGAATCCTTTTGCCTAATCCAGGCGACCGCAGCAATGCTTGTATTTTTTGCCGGAGCCGCAGGGACAGAGCTGATTACGGCCGATTTTGGGGCCGCTGGTGATGGGA
>JAJYQY010000100.1 GCA_021794385.1 Pseudomonadota bacterium
GGGATTGCTGGCGCAGCCGGCCAGAAGCAATAAACCGGCGCCCAGGAAAAGGATCTTTCGCATGCTTTTTCTCCTTAATGAGGATGATAAAACGAGCCCTGCTGCTTCCCGACCGGGAGCGGCATTGCTATTACCGTGGATTCCCAGTTCATGGATCGTTTTTGCGCCAAGGGTCGCGGGCCGCCAACTGCCGGTTTTAAGATACTTCACGTCCGGTACCGCTGAAAGAAAAGCAAGAATGGTGCCATGGCTGCGAAGGATCTGCAGACGAAGCCGCGCCCGGCGGATTATATGGGTATTTGCACGCCCTCTCACCATTGCTGAAGCCGGATCCGGGGAGGATAGGTGTAGTCCTTTGCCACCAGATTCCGACGCTCAACAAGGAAAACAATGCGCTAGCTGTCGCTGTCCGGCCACAGTCTGATGGCCGTCCGGGCTTGCGCCAACCCAAGCCATTGGCTTCCGTTCCGGGCGTGCGTCCAGGATGGTCCTTTCGCCGTTTCCGCCTGCTGCGCTAACTGGCCGCCTGTTGCGCATTCCCCGCTCCGTCTCCCATGCGCGCGACCATGCTCTTGCGATAACGGCTGAGGTCCTTGGCATTCTGCAGGGGGGTATCCAGCAGGGTGGAGAGGTTGCGGAGGATGCCGTTGATGACCTTCTGCTCCCAGATGTCATCAAAATGGATCTGGGTATCCAGCCATTGCTCCAGCCAGCCGGGATCGGGGAGTTGGCTTTGGACGCTGTCCTCGGGATAGCGCGCCTTGCTCACGTGGAGGTTGGTGGGGTGCAGGGCTTTGGCGGTCTTGGTGTTGGCCATGAGCACGCCGATGCGGGCGAAGGCGAGGCGGGCTTCGTCTCCGTGCCGTTCGATGGCGCGACGCATGTACTTGAGATAAATCCCGGCATGGCGGGCTTCATCCTTGGAAAGGGTCTCGTAAATGAAGCGGATGACCGGCTCCGTGTGCCACTGGGCGGCGCGCTTGTACCAGTGGGTGAGACGGATCTCGCCGCAGAAGTGCAACATGAGGGTTTCCAGTGCCGGGGCCGGGTCGAATTCAAAACGGACCTTGTGCAGCTCTTCTTCACTGGGGACATAGTCGGGTGCGAAGCGCTGGAGGTAGTCCATGAGGACCAGGGCGTGTTTCTGCTCTTCATAGAACCAGATGGACATGAAGGCGCAGAAGTCGGAATCGTTGTGATTGTCGCGCAGGAACATCTCGGTAGCGGGCAGGGCCGACCACTCGGTGACGGCATTCATCTTGATGGTGCGCAGTTGCTCGTCGCTGATCCGGCTGCGCTCGAACTGATCCCAGGGGATATCCGTGCTCATATTCCAGCGTGCGCTTTCCAAGGACTTGAACAACTCTGGATACAACATGGTGGCCACTCCTCGACAGTGCCGGAAATTTACACCTAGTCTACGCCTTAGACGTTGAAACGGAAATGCACCACGTCACCGTCCTGAAGTACATAGTCCTTGCCCTCCAGACGCATCCGGCCGGCCTCGCGGGCCCCGCTTTCACCCTGATAGCGAATGAAATCGTCATAGGCGATGACCTCGGCACGGATGAATCCGCGCTCGAAATCGCTATGAATGACGCCCGCCCCTTGGGGGGCGGTGGCACCCACGGGAACGGTCCAGGCGCGCACTTCCTTGACGCCGGCGGTGAAGTAGGTCTGCAGGCTCAGGAGCCCGTAGGCGGCGCGGATGATACGGTTGAGTCCGGGTTCTTCCAGGCCCAGATCCTCCAGGAAGGCCTGCTGTTCCTCCGGTTCCAGCTCGGCGAGCTCGGCCTCGATGGCGGCACAGACCGGGACGATACAGGCGCCCTGCTGCTCGGCCCAGGCCGTCAGGGGAGCCCGCCAGGGGCCTTCCTGCAGCTCCCCTTCGGCGACATTGGCGATGATCATCAGGGGTTTCATGGTGAGCAGGCAAAGGGGACGCAGACGTTCCCGCTCGTCCGGACTCATGGTCAGGCTGGCGGCGGCGCGCCCTTGATTGAGGTGGGGGAGGAGCCGTTCCAGCAGCGCTGCCTCGGCGACCGCCTCTTTGGCGCCGCCCTTGGCCTGTCGGGCAACACGGGCCAAGCCTTTTTCGGCAGTGGCCAAGTCGGCCAGGATCAATTCGGTGAGGACGACTTCGAGATCGCGAACCGGGTCGACGTTGCCGCTGACATGAACGACATTGGGGTCTTCAAAACAACGGGTGACCAGGGCGATGGCGTCGGTTTCCCGAATATGGGCGAGAAACTGGTTGCCCAGGCCCTCACCCTGGGCGGCGCCGGCCACGAGTCCGGCGATGTCGACAAACTCCATGCTGGCCGGTATCACTTGCTGCGGCTTGACGATCTTGGCCAGTTGCGCGAGGCGCGGATCGGGTACGGCGACAATGCCGACATTGGGCTCAATGGTGCAGAAGGGGTAGTTCTCGGCAGCTATCCCGGCCTTGGTCAGGGCGTTGAAGAGGGTGGACTTGCCCACATTGGGTAAACCGACAATACCGCAGGCCAGGGCCATCTCGTTCTCCTAATTGCTGTGCAAAATCAGTTGCGCCTGGTCGATCCGTCCGGCAAAAAAATCGGGCAGTACGGCGAGGCCCTGGGCGATGGCCGAGTCGATGGCGGCCTTTTCCGCGGCACTGGGTACTCCCAGGACGTAGCCGACGACGGCGTCCTTATGGCCGGGGTGGCCAATGCCGATGCGCAGCCGCCAGTAATCGCGGCTGCCCAGGGCGCGGTCGATGTCGCGCAGACCGTTGTGACCGCCGTGACCGCCTCCCAGTTTGAGGCGGGCGATACCGGCGGACAAGTCCAGGTCGTCATGGACGACCAGGATGCGTGCGGCCGGAATTTTGTAAAAAGCAGCCATGGCCTGGACTGCGCCACCGCTGCGGTTCATGAAATCCTGCGGCAGACAGAGGCCGATGTCCCGGCCGCCCGTGGACCATGCGGAGGCGAGACAGCGCCAGCGTTTTTCGGGGCGCAGGGTAATGCCATTGCCGGCGGCAAGGGCGCGGACAAACCAGAAACCGGCATTATGCCGGGTGCGAAAGTATTCCGCACCCGGGTTGCCCAGCCCGACCAGGAGCCAGTCCATGGTCCGGCTCAGGAGGCAGGTGCGGCTTCTTCACCTTCTTCCTCACCGCCGATGCGGGCGTTGTGTACGGAAACGATCTCCTTGTCGTCTTCGTGCTTGAGGGCCAGTAACTGCACGCCGGCCGGGAGGGCAATCTGGGAGAGGTGCAGGCTTTCGCCGATCTGCAGATCGCGGATATCCACTTCAATGGCCTCGGGCAGGCGGTCCACCGGTGCTTCCACTTCCAGTTCGACGACGGCGCGATGCAGCACACCGCCGGCCTTGAGCCCGACACACTGGGCCTCGCCGAGTAGATGCACGGGGACATGCAGCGTCACCCGCTCGCCGGCGTGAACGCGCAGAAAGTCCATGTGCACGACCTCTTCCTTGTAGGGATGCATCTGGATATCGCGAATCAGCGCCGTTTCCGTACCATCGGGGAGATGGAGCGCGATGATGTGGGTATAGGCCCGATCGTCGGGGAGGAGTTTGCGTAGTTCGCGGGCTTCCAGGGTAATGCCACGGGCCGGTTTGCCATCGCCATAGACAACGGCTGGCACGAGGCCTTCGCGGCGCAGACGGCGGCTGGGACGGCGGCCATTTTCTTCGCGCGGGCGCGCATTCAAGGTGAAATCTGTCATTGGGGGACTCCTTTGAGGATGGATGGTGAGCGGGGCGAGGGTTGACAGAACCTTTCTCCCCATTGGGTTAAGGGGTTGCATCATAATGACGTCTTTCCCTTTCGGCAAGGAGTAATCGGCGCCGGGACATGAAACGGGAAGGAATCGTTATTCCAACAAACGCCCAAATGCCGAACTTGGCTTTATCCTGGATCCGCCAACTGCCGTTTTTGGGTGTATTGGAAATGGCCCCGGCCTATGGCAGCTTTGCCGGTGGGATGCTGGGGCTGGAGACCGGGATGGTGCCGGGTTTTTGCCCTTTGAGGTAGGCCTGGATGACCGCATGGGCCACGGGTAGCGCCTGCCAGGCGTTGGCGCCGCCATATTCCACGACCACGGCCACGGCGATGCGCGGATGATGGACGGGTGCCCAGCCGATGAACAGGGAGTCGTCGTTGTAGACCGTGTGTCCGTTTTTGTAAGCGATGGGTATCTGCGCGGTGCCGGTTTTGCCGGCGATGCTGATGCCGGGGACGCTGATGCTGCGGCAGGTGC
>JAJYQY010000066.1 GCA_021794385.1 Pseudomonadota bacterium
GAAGATCAGCGCCGAAACCGCCAAAAAAAGGATAAGCCCGGTGATTATTCGTTGGCCGAGCAAGCGTCTTCCGCCACTTGGTCACCGGTTCGCCCAAAGCGCCTTTGCCGCTGGGCAAAGGAATGCAAAGCCCGCTCCAATGCCGGTCGGTTGAAGTCGGGCCACAAGGTATCCGTAAAGTAGAGCTCGGTATAGGCTAGTTGCCAGATGAGAAAATTGCTGATGCGCTCCTCACCGCCGGTCCGGATGAGCAGGTCAGGCTCAGGAATGTCCGCCAGGGCCAGATAGGGCGCGAGGGTCCGCTCGTCAATATCCTCGACCTGTACTTCCCCTGCCTGCACCGCCGCGGCCACGCGCCGCGTGGCCTGGGCGATATCCCAGCGACCGCCATAGTTGACGGCAAGGGTCAAGGTCAGCGTGGTATTGTCCCGGGTGAGGGCCTCGGCTTCGTCGATGAGGCGCCGGATGTCCGGCTCCAGTCTGCTGCGCTCGCCAATGACGCGCAAACGCACGCCGTTGTCGTGGAGCTTGCGGATCTCCCGGCGCAGCAGGAGCCGAAAGAGACTCATCAGGAGGCGCACTTCCAGGGAGGGGCGCCGCCAGTTTTCGGTGCTGAAGGCAAAGAGGGTGAGGTGGGGTATGCCCAGTTCGGCACAGGACTGCACCATTTCCCTGACCACCTCGGCGCCTCGCCGATGACCGGCGACACGCGGCAAATGGCGACGGTAAGCCCAGCGACCATTGCCGTCCATGATGACGGCCACATGCTGGGGGAGCGCTGCTGACCCTTCCACGGCGAGGCGCATGGCTTCAGACCTCCATGAGGTCCGCTTCCTTGGCCTCCACCACGGCGTCGACTTCGTCAATATAGCGGTCGGTGAGTCGCTGGATCTCTTCCTCGGCGCGGCGCTCCTCGTCTTCGGAAATGGCCTTTTGCTTTTGCAACTCTTTCACCTGGGCAATGCTGTCGCGGCGAATGTTGCGAATGGCCACGCGGGCGCCCTCGCCTTCCTGGCGCACGACTTTCACCATCTCCTTGCGGCGCTCTTCCGACAGGGGTGGCAAGGGAATGCGCACGCCATCGGAGCCGGCCACCGGATTCAGGCCCAGACCGGCATCGCGAATGGCCTTGTCGATCTTGGGGATCATGTTCTTTTCCCAAGGCGTGACCAGCAGGGCCCGCGCATCCGCCACGGAAACACTCGCCACCTGGGCCAGGGGCGTTGGCGTATGGTAATAATCCACCATGACGTGATCGAGCAGGCCGGCACTGGCCCGCCCGGTGCGTAGGCGCGTCAACTCCCCTTTGAGGGACTCGATGCTTTTCTTCATCCGCGTTTCGGCTTCTTTTTTGACTGCCTGAATGCTCATGAGCTGATCTCTTTGCGCACCGAAGTGCCCTCTTCTTCGCCCAGAACCACCCGCATGAGGGCACCCGGCTTGTTGATGGAGAATACGATAATGGGCATGTCATTATCGCGGCACAAGGTGATGGCGGTGGCGTCCATTACCTGCAAATCCTGCTCAAGGACCTGCTGGTAAGAAAGCTCCCGATAGCGCATGGCCTCCGGATGCGTCACCGGATCGTCCGTATAGACACCGTCCACCTTGGTGCCCTTGAGGACGATCTGCGCGTTGATTTCCATGGCACGGAGGCTGGCGGCGGTATCCGTGGTAAAAAACGGATTGCCCGTGCCCGCCCCAAAAATCACCACACGGCCGCGCTCGAGATGGCGGATGGCGCGACGACGAATGTAGGGCTCTGCCACCTGCTCGATATGCAGGGCCGACTGCACCCGGGTGGGCAGACCGAGATGTTCCAGGGCATCCTGCAGGGCCAGGGCGTTCATCACCGTGGCCAGCATGCCCATGTAGTCGGCCGTAGCCCGGTCCATGCCCTCCGCGGCCTTGGCCATACCCCGGAAGATATTGCCGCCGCCAATGACCACCGACACCTGTACGCCGGCATCGTTGACTTCCTTGATTTCGCAGGCGATGCGATGAACGACGTCGCGATCCACACCATACGTCCCCTCACCCATGAGGGCTTCCCCGCTGAGCTTGAGAAGGATACGCGTATAGCCGGGCGCCGTCATTTACTCCCCCCGGACTTGGGCCATGACTTCGGTAGCGAAGTCGGCGGCAGGCGCCTTCTCGATGCCTTCCCCCACTTCAAAGCGCACGAACTCCGCGACATCAACGCCGGGAAAGCCCTGGATGAGCTGGCCGACGCTGCGCTCGGGGTCCTTGACGAAGGGCTGTCCCAGCAGCGCAATCTCATTGACCAGCTTATTGAGCCGCCCGGAGATCATTTTCTCGATGATCTCGGTGGACTTGCCGCTGTCTGCGGCCTGCGCCAGGAGAATTTCCTTCTCCTTGGCCAAGCGCTCGGGAGAAACATCCGCGGGATTGACGACTTCGGGGCGGGCCGCCGCCACCTGCATGGCCACATCCCGGCCCAGCTCCGGCGTGGCCGCCGCTCCCGTGAGGGCAACGAGGACACCGATCCGTCCGCCATGGACATAGGCGCCCACTACCCCTTCGCTCACCTGCAGATGCTGCAAGCGGCGCAAGCCGATATTCTCGCCCAGTTTGCTGACCAGCACCTTGCGCCGATCTTCCATGCTCCCTTCGGCGGCGGGGCTTGCCAACAGGGTTTCCAGGTCGTGGAACCCCTGCTCGGCGGCGAGCCGCGCGCAGTCGTGGGCCAGTCCCACGAAGTCCTCGTTTTTTGCGACGAAATCGGTTTCGCAGTTGATCTCGAGCAGTACGGCCCGTTTCTGGTCAGAACTGGCGGCGGTGACCACCAGGCCCTCTGCGGCAATGCGCCCCGCCTTCTTGTCCGCCTTGGCCAGCCCCTTTTTGCGCAGGAGGTCGATGGCTGCTTCCATATCTCCACCGGACTCGGTCAGCACGGTTTTGCACTCCATCATGCCGGCGCCGGTACGCTCCCGCAGTTCTTTCACTTGCTGTGCGCTAATAGCCATGATTGCTCCTTATTTCCCTTCGGGAATGCTTAATCCGCATCGATCTCGATGACTTCCTCATCGACCTCAACGAATTCACCCAGCAGCGCGCTCTCACCACCCTGGCGACCATCGAGGACGGCATCGGCCACCAGAGAAGCATAGAGCCGGATGGCCCGGGTCGCGTCGTCATTGCCGGGGACGACATAATCTATGGGCATGGGATCGCAGTTGCTATCCACCACCCCGATGATCGGGATGCCCAGTTTCTTGGCCTCTGCCACGGCAATTTTTTCATGGCCTACGTCAATGACGAAAATGGCGTCGGGCAGGCCGTTCATGTCCTTGATGCCGCCCAGACTCCGTTCCAGCTTTTCGCGCTCGCGGCCAAGGGTGAGGGCTTCTTTTTTGGTGAGTTTTTCCAGGGTACCATCCGTGGACATCTGCTCCAGCTCTTCGAGGCGGCGGATGGACTGGCGGATGGTCTTGAAGTTGGTCAGGGTACCGCCCAGCCAGCGCTGATTGACGAAATAGCCGCCGCAACGGCGGGCTTCCTGCTCCACCGCTTCGCGCGCCTGGCGTTTGGTGCCCACAAAGAGCACGCGGCCATGGCGGCGCGAGAGCTGTTCCACAAAATTGAGGGCTTCCCGGAACATGGGGAGGGTATGTTCGAGATTGATAATATGAATGCGGTTACGTTCACCAAAGAGGTAAGGCGCCATTTTGGGGTGCCAGTAGCGCGACTGGTGACCGAAATGAACGCCAGCCTCCAGCAAGGACCGCATGGTAACATCGTGACTCATGATTTGGATTCTCCGTGTTGGGTTGTCGACCGCCACTTGCCCCATGTGAACCATCCTTGCGGACACCCGGCCCCATGTGCCGACAAGTGTGTGGATTTGAGCGTTAAAGCCCAGCGGTTTATAGCAAAAAACGGCGTCCCTGGCAATGACCTGTCGCGGGTTGTGTCGCGAGCACATAAACTGTCCGGGGTTGTAGCACACGATCTGTCCGGTTTTATCTGTAGCCGAAGGAGGGCGACAGATGAGACGGACGGAATGGTTAGAGGAGACCCGGAAGATGAGATTTGCAGAGGCATACGAAGGCTGGCGGGAGCGTCGGCTCACGCAGGAAGAAGCGGCCCGGTTGCTGGGGGTGCACGAGCGGACCTTCCGCCGGTACATTGACCGCTACGAGGAAGGGGGACTGGATGGACTGTTGGACCGGCGCCTGTCCCAGGTCTCGC
>JAJYQY010000007.1 GCA_021794385.1 Pseudomonadota bacterium
TGCTACATCGGCGACCGCCTCCTGGGCGGCGGATGGATTGCCAGTAGCCATCGTGAATGCTAGCCTAGCGCGACTTTATTTTTGGCCCCATTGAGGAAATCATGGCAATCGAACGTACCCTCTCCATTATCAAGCCCGACGCTGTCGCCAAAAATGCCATTGGCGCCATTCTCTCCCGATTCGAGAAGGCCGGCCTGTCCGTCGCGGCGGCGCGCATGATGCACTTGAGCATGGAAGATGCAGGCCAATTTTATGCCGTACACCGGGCGCGCCCCTTTTATGGCGAGCTCTGCAGCTTCATGAGCAGCGGGCCGGTATTGGTGGCGGTTCTGGAAGGGGAGGGCGCCATTGCCAAGAATCGCGAACTCATGGGCGCCACCAACCCCAAGGAGGCCGCTCCCGGCACGATCCGCGCCGACTTTGCCGACAGCATTGATGCCAATGCCGTGCACGGCTCCGACAGCGCCGAAACGGCGGCCTGGGAGATCAGCTACTTTTTTGGACAGCGGGAGATTTACACGCGCTAAGCATGTCGGCCGCAGAATTCCTCTCCGAGGCCCAACGGCCTAACCTGCTGGGCCTGGACCGCCAGGCCCTGGGGGATTTTTTGCGCCAGTGGGGGGAGTCATCCTTCCGCAGCGGCCAGCTTTTGCAATGGCTGCACACCCGGCAGGAAACGGATTTTGCGGCCATGAGCAATATCGGCAAAAAGCTCCAGGCACGCCTTGCCGCCGAGACCAGCGTGGCGGAACCCGGCATCATCGCCGATCAGATCGCTGCCGATGGCACGCGCAAATGGCTCTTGGGCCTGGACGATGGCAATGCCATCGAAACGGTCTTCATTCCGGAGGAGGGGCGCGGCACTCTCTGCATTTCCTCCCAGGTGGGCTGTTCCCTGGCTTGTCGCTTTTGTGCCACGGGGGCGCAGGGGCTGAGCCGCAATCTCGATACGGCGGAAATCATCGCCCAGATCCGCGTGGCGCGCCGCTGCCTGGGCCTGGATGCCATTACCAACGTGGTCTTCATGGGTATGGGCGAGCCCCTGCTCAACCTGCGCCATGTCCTGCCTGCCCTTGATCTGCTCATGGACGATCTTGCTTACGGGCTCGGCTCGCGGCGCATCACGGTCAGTACGGCCGGGGTGGTGCCGGGGATCGAGAAACTGGGGTCCGTCAGCCCGGTCAATCTCGCCATCAGCCTCCATGCCAGCCGCAACGATATCCGCGATGTACTGGTGCCGGTCAATCGTCATTATCCTCTGGCCGAGCTGCTGGAGGCCTGCCGCCGCTATCCCTTGCCGCCCCGGCGGCGGATCACCTTCGAATATGTCATGCTCGACGGCGTGAACGACGAACTGGCCCATGCCCGGGAATTGCTGCGTTTGCTGCGCAATATACCGGCCATGGTCAATCTCATTCCCTTCAATCCTTTCCCCGGCAGCGACTATCAGCGCACGCCCTTGGCGCGCATCGACGCCTTTCGCGATATCCTGATGCAAGGGGGAATCATGACGGTGACCCGGCGGCCGCGGGGCGATGACATCGCCGCTGCCTGTGGACAACTGGCCGGTCAGGTGCAGAGTGGGCGCCGCAGCATCCCCCTGGCGGTGCAATCATGAAGCGATTTTTGCCGGTCATCGTTTTTTTGCTCTTGCTGAGCGGTTGTGCGAGCGATGGCCAGCCTGCGGTACAGGACACGCCCCGGCATAAGGCCGATATTTATACCTCCCTCGCCACCGCCTATCTGGAAAACGGCCACCCGCGCGAGGCGGTGCGGGAGCTGCAAGCGGCCCTCGCCGCCGAGCAGGACTATGCCCCTGCCTACAATGTCATGGGTTTGGCCTATCAGCAGCTCAAGCAACCCGATCTCGCGCGCCGCGCCTTCCGTGCGGCCCTCTCCCTGGACCCCAAAAATCCGGAAGTGCTCAACAACTACGGCGCTTTTCTCATTGACAACGGCGATTACGCAGAAGCCGTCCATATCCTCAAGCAAGCCACTGCCGATCCGCTCTATGGCACGCCGCAATTTGCCTGGACCAATCTGGCCCGGGCCTATCTGGGCTTGAAACAGCCCCAGGCCGCACGCCAGGCCATTGCACAGGCCCTGATGCTGGTGCCCAATTACGCCCCGGCCCTCCATCTGCTCGCCGAGATGGAGTATAAGGACGGCAACCTGCCGGCCGCCTTCTCCCGCCTGCAGGTGGTGCTTGCCCAGCAGCCCGACAACGCCGATGCCCTCGTGCTGGCCGGGCGCATTGCCGCCCAAGAGGGCCGGGTCAGTGAAGCGCGCGATTTCTGGAAGCGCAGCGTGGATGCGGCGCCATATTCGGCCGCCGGCGTGGCGGCGCAGCACTTGCTCATACAATATAGCGGTGGAGGGCAGTAAGATGGGGGCCGAGGATCTCGGAGAAAACATCGTTTCCGCATCTTCTCTCCGCCAGGAGCGGGAGGCGCGGGGCTGGACTACGGCCGAGGTGGCGCAGCGCCTGCATATTCACGAAGCCCAGGTGCGGGCGCTGGAAGCAGAGCGCTATGAGGCCTTGCCCGGCGCCGCCTTTGCACGCGGCTTCCTCAAGAATTATGCCCTCTTGCTGGGGCTGGATCCGGCCCCGCTCCTCGCCAGTTATGATGCCAGCAGCGGTGGCGTGGCGGTGCGCCCTACGGAGCGCGTGCTGCCGGCCAGCGAAGGACCGATGCTGGATTACAGTTGGCGGACCATCAGCTTTTCCCTCTTGGCGCTGCTCATCCTGGTGCTGCTGGCCTGGTGGATCTGGGAGGAACGCGGCGCTCCCGCCGAGCCCGGCAGTTCTCTGGCGCCGGCGGCGTCGGTGGCCGGGAAGGCGGCGGACGCTGTCGCCGCCCCCGCCGAGATCCGCCCGACTCCGGCGCCTGCCGTGAGCGCCATCACGAGCCCCGCTGCCGTGGTGGCCAGCACCGCTTCACCGGCACTCTCACCCGCTGCGGCTGCGGCAGACCTGGTGTTCCAGTTCTCGGGTAACTGCTGGGTGCAGGTGAAAGACGCCACCGGCAAGATTCTGCTGGCCGAGCTGGGTCGTGCCGGTGCCCAGGCCCAGGTGAGCGGAGGGATGCCTCCCTACCAGGTCCTGGTGGGCAACGTGAACGGGGTGGCCATCACCTATCAAGGAGCTGCCGTTGCGCTCCCGCGCCATTCCCAGCAGGGCGTGGCGCGCCTGCGCATCGGTGTGGCCCCGCCTGCCGCGATCGCCGCGAGTAGCGCGCCGGTCGCCAGCGTTACCTCCGGGCGTTTCCCCAAGGCAGCAGTGCCGCTGGCCGCTCCGCCGTCCGGCGTAACATCTTCCGTTCCCAGCACCGCTTCCGCTTCCAGCGAGGTTTCCCATGCACAGTGAATCCCCCATCCAGCGCCGCAAAACGCGGCAGATCCACATCGGCAAGGTGGCCGTCGGCGGTGATGCCCCCATCAGCGTGCAGAGCATGACCAACACCGAGACCCGCGATGTGGCGGCAACGGTTGCCCAGATCCGGCGCCTGGAAGCAGTGGGCGCCGATATCGTCCGCGTGTCGGTGCCGAGCATGGATGCCGCCGCGGCCTTCAAGGCCATTCGCGCCGAGGTGCAGACGCCCTTGGTGGCCGATATCCATTTCGATCATCGCATCGCCCTGCAGGTGATGGCCGACGGCGTGGACGGCCTACGCATCAATCCCGGCAATATCGGTGCCATGGACAAGACCCGTTTGGTGGTGCAGATGGCCAAGGACAAGGGCATCCCCATTCGCATCGGTGTCAATGCCGGTTCCTTGGAGAAGGACATTCAGGACAAATACGGCGAGCCCACTGCCGAAGCCTTGGTGGAATCGGCCCTGCGCCATGTGGCCATCCTCGATGAGTTGAATTTCCATGATGTCAAGATCAGCGTCAAGGCCTCGGATGTCTTCCTCGCCGTGGATGCCTATCGCCTTCTTTCCCAACAGGTGGACTATCCCCTGCATCTGGGGATCACCGAAGCGGGGGGCCTGCGTTCGGGTACCGTCAAATCGGCCATCGGTCTTGGTATCCTGCTCTTGTCCGGGATCGGCGACACCATCCGTGTCTCTCTGGCGGCGGACCCGGCGGAGGAGATCAAGGTGGGCTTCGACATCCTCAAGAGCCTGCATTTGCGGCAAAAGGGCATCAATCTCATTGCCTGCCCTTCCTGCTCGCGTCAGGAGTTTGATGTGATCAGTACCGTCAACGCCCTGGAGGCGCGTCTGGAAGATATCCTCGAACCCATGGACATCTCGGTGATCGGCTGCGTGGTCAACGGGATTGGCGAGGCCAAGGAGGCCGATATCGGCCTTGCCGGCGGGGATAAACGCAGCATCCTGTATTATCGGGGGCAGCAGGTGGACCGGGTCGAAAACCAGGACATCGTGGATATCCTCGAAAAACGGGTTCGGGCGGAGGTGGCAGCCCGCCGTGCTGCTCGCGGCGAGGGTTAGGAATGGCAGGCAGGGCCGAAGTCGCGGCAAAACACCCTCGCCAACTGCCGTTTTCAGGGTAAGGGCCTGATGAGCAAAACGGTTTTGCATGCCGTGCGCGGCATGAATGATCTCTTCCCCGAGGATACGGCCGCCTGGCAGGTCCTCGAAGGGGCCCTGCGCGATTTGCTTGCCCGCTATGACTACGGCGAGGTGCGCCTACCCGTTGTCGAACATACGGCACTCTTCGCCCGGGCCATTGGCGATGTCACCGATATCGTCCAGAAGGAAATGTACACCTTCACCGACCGCAACGGCGACAGTCTGACCCTGCGCCCCGAGGGCACCGCCGGCTGCGTGCGCGCGGTCATCGAGCAGCAGCGGCTGCGCGGTCAGACCCCCCGTTTCTACTATATGGGCCCGATGTTTCGCCACGAGCGGCCGCAAAAGGGGCGCTACCGCCAGTTTTACCAGTTGGGGGTCGAGGTTTTCGGCCTGGCCGGCCCCGGTACGGATGCCGAGGTCATCGCCCTTTCGTCGCGGATCTTGCAGACGGCGGGCGTCTCGGCGGTCCTGCACCTCAACTCCCTGGGCAGTCCCGAGGCCCGGCAGGCTTATCGCGAGATCCTGCTGGCCTATTTGCGGCCCCGGCACGAGGCCCTCTGCACCGATTGCCGGGAGCGCCTGGAGCGCAGCCCCCTGCGCGTCCTGGATTGCAAGGTAACGGGCTGTCAGGCCATTGCCGCAGGGGCGCCCCGTTTGCGGGATCATCTCGATCCCGACTCCGCCGCCCATTTTGCCACGCTCCGTCATCTCCTCGACACCCTGGATATCCCCTATGTGGAAGACGCCCGCCTGGTGCGCGGCTTGGATTATTACAATCGCACCGTCTTTGAATGGGTGACGGACGCCCTCGGCGCCCAGGGCACCGTCCTGGCCGGGGGGCGCTATGATGGTCTGGTGGAGCAGTTGGGCGGGAGCCCTACCCCGGCCATGGGCTTTGCCGTAGGTCTGGAGCGTCTGCTGGCCCTGCAGGCCCTGCAACGGGGCCCGGTTCTGCCGCAGCGGCCCGACCTTTTTCTGGGAGTCCTCGATGAGATGGCCCTGGCAAGCACCTTGCAGCTTGCCGAGGGCTTGCGTAATCAGGGGGTGCGGGTGGTCACCGGCGCCCCTGCCGGCTTCAAGGCCCTGATGAAGCAGGCAGAGCGTTCGCGGGCCCGTTTTCAGGCCTTGCTGGGCGTTGCCCAACTTGGCGGGGCTAATGTCTTGCTCAAAGAACAGGGGGGCGACGCGCAATGGCAAGGGCCCATGGCAGACCTCGCTGCGGGCCTCATCGGGCTTGGCGTTGATTTCCGTACACCGGCGCCCCATACTTAGCGGAACTCTGCCAGAACCAAGACCCTTATCGTGACCGGCCCAGATATTGCCAATTTCCTGCAACGTTATCGTAAGCCGCTGATTGCGGCATTTATTATTGTCCTCCTGGCGATCTCCGGGTTTTTTGCCTACGAGAAGTATCAGCGCCATCAAGTGGAGCGTGCGGCTGTGCTCTATAGCGAGCTGCTGGATGCCATGGCCGGCCAGCAATGGAGTCCGGCCCGCGCCAGTGCCGAAACGCTGGTCAGCCAATATGGGCATACCCCTTACGGCCTCTTCGCCCACTTCTTCCTCGCTCGTTTGGACAGCAACAGTGGTCAGACGGCGAAGGCCGCGGCGCAACTGCAAGCGGTCATCCATGCTGACGATGCCCCCGTGGGGATGACAGCCATGGCGCGGCTGTCCCTGGCACGGGTCTATTTGCAGGAGTCGCAGCCGCAACAGGCGCTAAGTATTCTCAAAGTGGAGTCGCCGCCCTTCGCCGCCCTCTATGCCGAGGCCAGAGGCGATGCCTACGCCGCTTTGCACCAGCCCGATCCGGCCATGCAGGCCTATGCGCAGGCACTGGCGAAGCTCCCGGCGACGGATCCCTATCGTGCCTATCTGCAGATGAAAATGGCCAATATTGGAGTCGCACCATGAAGAAGGCGTGGCTGGCGCGGCTTGCCGTAGGATCGGCGCTAGCCCTCCTGAGCGGCTGCGGTGTGCTCTCCTGGTTTACTTCGACCTCACCCAAGGCCCCGCCGCCCCTGGCCAAGGGCGAGCATAAGCTCTCCTTTTCGACGCAGTGGCAGGCGCGGCTCTACGGCGACTGGGAGCTGGAGCCCTATCAGGTGACCCGGATTGCCGTTGGCGATGGCCAGATCGTGGTTGCCGATGGCTCCGGACATCTCATGAACCTCAGCGAGAGTGGACACCAGCGCTGGATGCGGCGTCTGGACGGGCATAGCCCGCGCGGTCCCGGCGTGGCCGCTGGCGTTGTTTACGTGGGTACCGATGCCGGTAAGGTCTATGCCTTTACCGAGGCCGACGGCCGGAAAAAGTGGGAAGTGCAACTCAGCTCCGAAGTGCTGACGCCCGTCACGGTGACGGCGGGTCATCTGCTGGTGCAGACGGCGGACGGCCGCTTGTGGTCTCTCGATCCGGGCAATGGCAAGGTCCAGTGGACCTTTTCCATGAACCAGCCGACCTTGAGCCTGCGCGGTCTGGCGACGCCTCTGGTACGGGATGGTATCGTTTACGAAGGTTTTGCCGATGGCAATCTGGTGGCCGTGAATCTCGCCTCGGGTGCGGAGCTGTGGCGGGCGCCGGTGGCCATTGCCCACGGCAACAACGAGCTGGCGCGCATGGTGGATGTCGCCGCCAGCCCCGTTGACTGGCACGACGAGGTCATTGCCGGCGCCTATCAGGGTAATCTGGCGGCCTATAATGCCCGCTCCGGGACCCAGGACTGGAGCCGGCCCATGTCCATCTACCAGACGCCGGTGATCTTCCATGATCACCTTTATGTGGCGGACGCCCAGGGGCGGATCTCGGCTATCGATCCTGCCTCCGGAACGGTGCTGTGGCGGAACGACAGTCTCAACGGCCATTACATCACCGGCTTGGGTGCCTGCGACGGGGAGTTGCTCGCTGCCGACAGCGGTGGCTATCTCTATGCCATCGACCCCCGAGGCGGCCATCGCATCGGTCAGGAACAGGTTTCCGGCAGCGGTATCCAGAGTACGCCCGTCTGTTTGTCCGACCACCAGATCCTGCTCATGAGCGGTGCCGGAACGCTCTATCGCATCAAGCTGGAAAAACGATGAGGCCGGCCCCATGACGGCGATTATTGCTCTGGTCGGGCGACCCAACGTCGGAAAATCGACCCTGTTCAATCGCCTGACGAAAAGCCGCAATGCCCTGGTGGCGGACATGCCGGGCCTTACCCGGGATCGCCACTATGGCGTCGGCAAGATGGGGGACCGTCCCTATCTGGTGGTGGATACGGGTGGCTTCGAGCCCGAGCAGCGGGAAGGCTTGATCGCGGCCATGGCCGATCAGACGCGCCAGGCCATCGCCGAGTCCGATGCGGTCTGTTTCATGGTGGACGCCAAGGAAGGCATCTCCAGTCAGGACGAGGAGATCGCCCAGGTCTTGCGCCGCAGCGGCAAGCCCATTTATCTGGTGCTCAACAAGATGGATGCCAAGGGTGCCGTGGCCGAGATGGGCGAGTTTCACCGCCTGGGCCTGGGCCAACCCTACACCATTTCTGCGGCCCATGGCCACGGCGTGGCGCCGTTGATGGATGCCATTCTCGAAGCGCTTCCGGCACCGGAAAGTGTGGCAAAAGCGCCCGAAAAAGGTCCACGCATCGCCGTGCTGGGGCGGCCCAATGTGGGCAAGTCCACCCTCGTCAACGCCATGCTGGGGGAGGATCGGGTCATCGTCTTCGACGCCCCTGGTACTACCCGTGATAGCATCCGCATCCCCTACGAACGCCATGGCAAACCCTATGTGATGATCGATACGGCGGGGGTGCGACGCCGCGCCCGCGTCGGCGAGGGGCTCGAAAAGCTGAGCGTGCTCAAGACCCTGGAGGCCCTGCGTGAGGCCGACGTGGTACTCCTCGTCCTGGATGCCCAGCAAGGCATTGCGGATCAGGATGCCCATCTGGTTGGGATTGCCGTGGAACTCGGCCGTCCGGTGGTGCTGGTGGTCAACAAATGGGACGGCCTGACGGCGGATGCGCGCAAGGCCCTGCGCGAGCAGTTGCAGCGACGCCTGGATTTCATTGCCTATGCGCCGGTTTATACCATTTCCGCCCTGCATGGTACGGGCGTCGGCGATCTCTACCGCAGCATCGACAAACTGTGGGCGTCGGCGCGGCAGCATTTTTCCACCGGCGAGCTGAATCGGGTGCTGGCGGATGTCATCAGCACCCATCAGCCGCCCCTGGCGGGTGGCCGGCGCATCAAGCTGCGTTATTGTCACCAGGGTGGGGAGAACCCCATCACCCTGGTCTTCCACGGCAACCAGTTGACGCGCCTGCCGGGGTCTTACAAACGCTATCTGGAAGGGGCCTTCCGCAAGGCCCTGGGTATCGACCAGATTCCCGTGCGGTTGATCTTCCGTCAGGGCGAGAACCCTTATGCTCAGGCCGCCGATGGCCACAGGCATTGATCCATGAGCGCAAAGACCTCCTGGTGGCCCTGGGCCGCTGCCGCCTTGATCCTCTATATCGTCATCTGGATCGTCAACGGCCGGATAGCCGTCGATGCCCAGACCATCTGGCTGCGTGCCGGCGAATATGCCCTATGGACGGCGCTGGCCCTGGGCGCCATTGCGCGGCGCTGGCCGGCCATGACGCCCTACGGCTGGCGGCCGTTGGCCATCCTCAGCGGTGCGGCATTGTCCGGTCTGGAGGTTTTCCTCCGTGCCGGCCCGCTGGCTAATAGAGCGCGCATCGATGTCTGGATGACGGCTCTCATCGGTATCGCCATCGTGGCCATCCTGGCGAGGGTCATGCCCGCGGCCCTGCGGAGAAGCTGGTTTGGGCAGGAGGAGGGAGCGAATGGACCTGATTCTCGTACGCCACGCTGAAGCCGAGGATGCGCCGCCCGGAGGCGCGGACGAGGACCGGGAACTGACCGCTCATGGTCGCAAGGTCGCTGCGGCCATGGCCCAGGGCCTCGCCCGGTGTGTGGAGGGCCGCACCCTCCTGTGGGCAAGCCCCTTGCCGCGCGCCCGGCAAACGGCCGAGCGGGTGGGCCATGCCCTGGAGATGGACATTGACCGGGAGCATGACGCCATCGCCGTGGGCGATCTCGATGCCCTCCATGCCGACTGGCGTTCCCTGGCGCGGCGGCCGGATACCCTGATTCTCGTCGGCCACCAGCCGCACCTCGGCCTGTGGGCGGAGCGTCTGACGGGGGTGGTCTTGCCCATCAAGAAGGCCAGTGTGGTGGCCATGCATCTGGGTGCGGAAGGCAATCTCGCCGCAAAACTGCTCTGGTATGCCCATCCCGATGCCTTGGCCAATCTGGGCCGGCGCAAGGGAATCCCGCCACGGCGCTGACAGATAGCCCCGGCATTTTTACCTAACTCACCCTGCGGGTGCGAAGAGTTCGCTTGCCGGGCGCGGGATTTCGCTTGGAACAGCAACGGCTTGGGCCGAAGTCGCGGCAAAACGCGGATGCCAACTGCCGTTTTAAGGATGATTAGGAAAATTGGTGCCGATCATGGCGTTTGGTTCACTGTTGCCAGGAGGTGTTGAATGTCCGAAGCACAAGCCGCAGATCTCGTTGTCGTCCTCATTACCGGACCGGAAAACCCCAAGCGTTTGCCCTCGGCCTTTTTCCTCGCCGCCACGGCGGCGGCCGCCGAGCAGAATGTCATCATGTACTTCACCGGTCCTGCTACGGAGTTGTTGCGCAAGGGTAAGGCCGAGTCCATCTTCCCCATGGAAGGGGGCAAGAGCGTGGCCGATTTCATGAAATTGGCCGAAGACAATGGCGTGCGCATCATCGGTTGTCTGCAATCCCTGGAGCTCAACGGCATGACGGCCGATGATCTGAGCAAGCCGATTCCGCTCCTCACTCCCAGTGCGGCGCTGCCCTCCCTGGGTGCTGCCGGGCGCGTCCTGACCTGGTAAGCGCCCCATCGCGATGCAAAGCCGCCGCTGCCCGTGCCCGTGACGGGCAGCGCCTTTCGCGGCTGGGGCGGCCATTTGCCAGGGAAAAGGTCATTTTTTTGTCGATACCGCCGCTCCTACCCATGGCAGCCGCGGAAATGGCCTATAATGTCGAAAAACCCCCTAAGGAGTCAGGGATGCGCGATCTCGAAGATCTCATGTGGATGCAGGCCGTGGACATGCTGGAGCGTGCCGAACGCTTGCAGCGGCGCTTTTTTCAGCCGGCCCCGTCGGGTCGCCAGCCGGCGTGGCAGCCGCCCATGGATGTCTTCGAGACCAATGGGGGACTGCGGATCGTCGTGGCCTTGCCCGGTGTCGGCCCGGAGGCGGTACGGGTGGTCCTCAGCGGCAACGCCCTGATGGTCAGCGGCCAGCGCCGCCTGCCCCCGGAGGCGCAAACGGGGCGTATCCACCGTCTGGAGATCCCCTACGGCGTTTTCGACCGGCGCCTGCAGATTCCCGACGGCTTGACCTTGCAGGGCTGGGAAATGCGGGATGGTTGTCTCCATTTGTCCTTTCGCCAGCAGAGGGATATGAAATGAGCAATACGCACACGGAGACGAGCGAGAGCGGCAAGCCGGCATTGCCCGAAGATGTCCTGCCGGTGTTGCCCATGCGCAATCTCGTCCTTTTCCCAGGGGTGGTGCTGCCCATCGGTATCGGCCGCGCGCAATCGGTGGCGGCGGCCCAGGAGGCCATCCGCCATGAACGCCCCATTGCCCTGCTCCTGCAAAAAGATCCCGAAAATGAAGCGCCGGGCCCTGATGATCTGTATCAGGTGGGTACGGTGGCCAGCATTCTGCGCTATGTGACCACGGGGGACGGCGGCCACCACCTCATTGCCCAGGGGGAAGGTCGCTTCCGGGTGCGCGAATTTTTGCCGGATCATCCCTTTCTGGCGGCCCGTATCGAGCGCCTGGAGGAAACCACGACTACCGGTTCGGAGCTGGATGCCCGCGTCCTGCACTTGCGCCAGCAGGCCGGTGAAGCCCTGTCTCTCCTGCCCCAGGTGCCCCAGGAACTGGCCCAGGCCATCGCTCATGTGGAGCAACCGGGGGCACTGGCAGATCTGGTTGCCAACTTTCTGGATCTCAAGGCCGAGGAACGCCAGCAGATCCTGGAAAATCTCGACGTGCGCAGCCGTCTGGAGCAGGTCTCGCAATTTTTGAGCTATCGCATCGAGGTCATGAAGCTCTCCCAGAAGATCGGCGAGCAAACCAAGGAGGTCATGGATCGCCGCCAGCGTGAATACCTCCTGCGCGAGCAGCTCAAGGCCATCCAGCAGGAGTTGGGGGAGGGGGAGGAGGGCAACGGTGAGCTGGAGGCCCTGGGCCATGCCATTGACGAGGCGCAATTGCCGGCCGAGGTGGAGGCCGTGGCCCGGAAGGAGTTGCGTCGCCTGCAACGGATGCCCGAAGGGGCCGGTGAGTATGGCATGGTGCGCAGTTATATCGATGCCATCCTGGCCCTACCCTGGGGCAAGGAGACGCCGGAGCGCATCGACATCGGTGAAGCACGGGGCGTTCTCGACGAGGATCACTACGACCTCGACAAGATCAAGCGGCGCATTCTGGAGCATCTGGCGGTGCATCGCCTGAATCCCAACGGCAAGAGCCCCATCCTCTGCTTCGTCGGACCGCCGGGGGTGGGCAAGACCTCCCTGGGCCAGAGCATCGCCCGCGCCATGGGGCGCAAGTTTGTGCGCGTGAGCCTGGGCGGCGTCCATGACGAGGCGGAGATCCGCGGCCATCGCCGTACCTATATCGGCGCCCTGCCGGGCAATATCCTCCAGGCCCTGGGCAAGGTGGAGGTGCGCAATCCGGTGATGCTCCTGGACGAGATCGATAAGCTCGGCGCGGGCGGTTTCCACGGCGATCCCGCCGCCGCCCTGCTGGAGGTGCTGGACCCGGAGCAAAACCGCACTTTTCGCGACACCTACCTGGCCATGCCCTTTGATCTCAGTCACGTCTTTTTCATCGCCACGGCCAATGTCCTGGATACCATCCCCGGCCCCCTGCGGGACCGCATGGAGATCATCGCGCTCTCGGGCTATACGGAGGAGGACAAGATGCACATTGCCAGTCGCTACCTCCTGCCCCGGCAGCGGGAGGCGGCGGGCCTGACGGCGGAGCAACTGGTTCTGGAGGATGATACGCTGCTGGCCCTCATCCGTGGATATACGCGCGAGGCCGGTTGTCGCAGTCTGGAGCGCGAACTGGGGGCCATCTGCCGCTGGGTGGCGGTGCGCATTGCCGAGGGCAGCAGCAGCGGGATGCAGATCCGTCCCGACGACCTGGCTATGATCCTCGGCCCCCAGCGTTTTGAAAACGAAGTCGCCTCGCGGGTGGCCCTGCCCGGCGTGGCCACCGGACTGGCCTGGACGCCGGTGGGCGGGGATATCCTTTTCATCGAGGCCAGCAAGAGCCCCGGTAACGGCCGCCTCATCCTGACCGGCCAACTCGGTGATGTCATGAAGGAGAGCGCCCAGGCCGCCATGAGCCTGGTCAAGGCGCGGGCGGCGGATTGGCAGATTGCCCAGGAGAGCATCGACAAGAGCGATATTCATATCCACATCCCTGCCGGTGCCATCCCCAAGGACGGACCCAGCGCGGGGGTGACCCTTGCCGTGGCGTTGATCTCCTTGCTCACCGGCCGCAAGGTGCGGCCGGATGTGGCCATGACCGGAGAGATCAGTCTGCGCGGCCTGGTTCTGCCCGTTGGAGGGGTCAAGGAGAAGGTCCTGGCGGCCCTGCGTGCCGGTATTCACACGGTCCTATTGCCGGCGCGCAACCGCCGGGATTACGAAGAGATTCCCGAGAATGCCCGGCAACAGCTCACCTTCATCTGGATAGAGCGGGTGGAAGAGGCGGTGGCGCAGGCGCTGGAAGCGGGGGAGAGGTCGGGGGAGAGGGAGGCGGGTTCTCTCTAAATGGGCAATTGGCTTCTCCTCCAGCGGGATGGCTATTCCGTTTCTCCCCGTACCCGTGCGCGCCTGCGGAGCCCGTCCTTGAGCCGGAGATGCATGGCCGTGCTGCCGAGGGCTGCAGCGATGAGGATGGTCAGCCAGGAGTCGGCGTCAATAGCCACCAATCCGAGAAAGTCACTGATGGGGGCCCAGTAGATCGCCAGGATGTTGAGGCTTGCACCCAGGGCCAGGATGGCCCAAACAACTGCAGTTTGCCACCACGCGGCGGCAGGTGATCGCTCCGGCCTTGTCACCCGGTAGACGGCATAGAGACCCATCAGCACGATGGCGGATAAGGCGGCCGTTTTGCCATAGTTTTCCGTGCGGTCTTGCCACAGGGAAAAGTTCGCATAAACCGCTAGGGAGACCAGGGCGATGATCAGCCCGCTGATGGCGGCGAAGCCCAAGGTTTCCCGCAAAAAATCCGCGCTGCTCTGTTTCGGTACCGGCGCGCTCATCAGGGTCAGCAAGAATGCCGGCGTGCCGATGGTGAGGACGTCGATCCAGGTGATGAAGCGGGGACTGAGAGGAAATGTTAGTCCGACGAAACCGGAAAACAGCACGAAGAAAAGGCAGTATACGTTTTTTGTCAGGACGAGTTTGGCGACCCGCTTGACGTTGTAAATGATGCGATCCCCTTCGCGGGAGAGGGTCGGCAGGTGCGCAAATGAGTCTTTGAGCAGAACGATGTCGGCGACATCCCGCGCTGCCGCTGCTCCGGACTTCATGGCGATGCCGATATCTGCCTGTTTGAGGGCGAGAACATCGTTCATCCCGTCTCCGACCATGCCGACGCAGGCGCCGGTCTCCTGCAGGGATTGGATGATCCGTTGTTTCTGTCGTGGTGCCAGGCGGCCGAAGATCTGGCCTTTGAGCACCGCCGCCGAAAACGCATCGGGTGGGAGGGCTTCCAGATCCTTCCCGTTCAGGGCCGGGGTGGTCACCGGGATCCCGGCTTGGCGAGATAGGGCGGCTACCGTTTCGGGGTGATCGCCGGAGAGGACTTTCAGCTCGATTCCGCGCGCAATGAAAAAGTCGACAGCCTCGTGGACATTGGATCGGAGTTCGTCACGCAGGATGATGAAGGCGAGAGTTTCCAAATTTTCCAACTGCGGGAGTGGGGCGGTGCTTCTTGCGAAGGCCAGGACACGGAAGCCCGCTTGGCGCCATTCATTGAGCTTCTGATCCAGCGCCAGAGGGGTAGATCCCGGTGCCAGGCTTTCCGGAGCGCCGAGCCAGAGGGAGACTTCCGCATTGCCGTCCCGAAGGCGTACGGCGCTCTGCTTGCTTTCGGAGGAGAAGGGAATTTCATCCAGCGCTTGGCCCGGAAGGCCCGGAAAGGGCGCCGCCAGAGCGCGCAGGGTTTCATCCGCCGCGCCGCTGGTACCCACGAAGGCGCGCAGCAGGCGGGTCACTTCGACAGACGTCGCTGCCAGGACTTCCAGCCTTTCAAAGCGGAGACGGTTCGTGCCTAGCGTGCCGGTTTTATCCAGACAGAGGATGTTCACCTGACTCAACGATTCGATCGCATTCAGCTTCTGCACAAGCACATGGCGGCGGGCCGCGCGCAGCGCGCCGACGGCGAAGGCTACGGTAGTCACCAGTACCAAACCCTCAGGCACCAAGGCTTTGATCATCGTGGCTATTTCGAGAATGGTTGTAGCAAGGGGTGGGCGCTGGATGGCGTCGGCCAGCAGGAGCAGGAAAACGAAGAGCATCATGATCCAGACCAAGGCACGAATGACGCGCCCGACCACCTGCTCCAGGGGGGTTCGGAAGATTTTGTAGGCCTTGGCCTGGATGGCGAGTGCATTGGCGTTGGTCGCCGACCCTATCCGCTCGGCTTGATAGCGCCCGGTCCCTTGCGCCACATAGGTACCCGAAAATACCCGGTCTCCCTCCCGTTTGGCGACGGGATCGGACTCTCCGGTGAGCAGGGATTCGTCCAGAAAAAGTCCTGTCGCGGCGATGAGGGGGCCGTCGGCGATGACTGGATCACCGGGTCGGAGGATGAGCAGTTCGTCCTTGACCGCCTCGTCCAGCCAGATGGATTCTTCCGTCCCGGCGCGCATGGCGGTGACCTTGCGCCGGGCGAGGATGGCCAAGTGATCAAGGGCGCGTTTGGCACGAAACTCACTGATCATCCCCGCGAGGCTGTTGGCGACTGTCACGCCGGCAAGAAACACAGCATCTTTATAGGCGCCGACAACCAGCAGGGCGGCCACTGCCAGGGCGAGTACAACGGTGAACAAAGTCAGGACGTTGTTGCGCAGGATGGCGGCGCTGCTGCGCGTAGTGAAGGAATCGACGCGATTGACCGCGCCGTTGGCGATTCTTTGGCGAAGCTCTTCGCGGCTCAGACCCAGATTCCGGTAATCATCGTCGGTGTTGGGCATGCGCTGCGGCTCCAATGCCTATGCCAGCGCCTGGGCCAGCCGTTGTACCAGGATAGCACCGGCACTCTCGGCGGTCGGCCCTGCGGCAACGAGGCCATCTTCGTGACCGCCCATGCGGATCAGGCAAGGGAGCGGCAGATGGCCGGCCAACGCGGCCAATGCTGCGGCCATGGCTGGCGTACCATAGGCGATAGCGGGATCGGTGCTGGGTAGGCCTAGGCTGGGGGCAGCGTGCCAAAGTTCCGGGCTGTGGACATGGAAAACCCAGTGAATGGCCGGATTGGCGACATAGCAGGCGGCGTGGGTGAGGGCCTCGGAGGAGGGGGCGATGGGTCCTTCGGCCTGGATGCGATTGCCGGGGATGTCCCAGTCCATGACGGAGCAGAAATGCTCGGGACCGAGCGTGGGCAGGGCGCCGGTCTGGCTGCCGGTGATGAGAAAGCCCGTTGCCGTGCGGCCACTCAGATTGCCAAAGCCGATGCCACCGTAGCGGGCGGGGTCGGCCCCCACCAGGCCGTGAGCATGGAGGATGTCGCGCCAATAAGCGAGTTGCTCCATGGCCGGCAAGGCCGGTGCCGGGCCCTGTTCCCAGTCCAGGGTGAATTTGCGTACGCCTTCCTGTTCCATCAAAGATGTCATCCTATCTGTTATCTGTGTGTGGTGCACGATACGGTACCTGAGAATTATGGTATTCACTTCGCTCGCAACAGAACCGGTGTCGCGGACGTTGCGGTAAACAGATGGTAGCACTCTGGTAAAGGTGGAAAAATGGTGAAGGGGCGTCTGAGCATGATGGTGATAGCACCGCCCCTTGAGCGCCTGCAAGGCAGATGTTTTGTTGAAAAACGCCCTGCACCCGATTCGAGACCGATTTTAGGGGCCTTAGAACCTGTTTTCAAATTCGAGCCAATCGCCTGATGAGTAGGTGGACCATGTGATTTTGACCATGGTCTCCACAGTGTCTGGTCGCAGCTCATAGTCCTTTGAAAGACGGCGAAAGTGGTTGAGCCAGGCAAAGGTACGCTCCACAATCCAGCGTTTGGGCAGAACCTTGAGGCGATGCGCGTCGGTGCGTTTCACCACGGCCATCAATAATCAAAGCGTTAAAAAGTGAAAATATTCCTTTTGCATTGTTTAATTCGCCCTTGATTGCCAAGCAAATATTTGTTCTAAACTTACGAAGCCATCGTAAAATAATGGTCGTAGATGGTCATATTGGATTTACTGGCGGGTTGAATATTAATCGTGATTACTGGCCTTCCAGACCAGGTCAACAAGTTTTCCATGATACTCATTTTCTCCTTGCCGGGCCTATCGTTTCGGATCTTGCGGAAGTTTTTGCGGACGAGTGGCAATATACTACGGGAGAATTATTGCGCGGTGACATGTGGTTTCCAGTGCCAGATGTTACCCAAGGAGAAGTTCTCGCTCGCGGTATTGCTGCAGGTCCGGACGAGCGCTTTGATCGTCTACGCTGTTGCTACCTTGCCGCCTTGAATGCCGCCGAACAGTCCGTGCGCATAATGTCCCCGTATTTTATTCCTGATGTAACATTGATTGCTGCACTTGGGGATGCGGCGCTGCGTCAGGCTGTGGTGGATATATTTATCCCAGAAAAAGGAAATTCGCTACTTCGTTGGGCTACATTTGGACAGTTGAGACAGATATTAGAATATGGGGCGCGTATCTGGTTATATCCACCTCCTTTTGATCATTCTAAGCTAATGATTGTGGATGGCCAATGGGTCTTGCTGGGCTCGGGTAATTGGGATGAGCGCAGTTTGCGTCTAAATTTTGAGTTTAATATAAAATGCTACGATTTTTCCTTGGCCGCCAAAATGAACGCATTGTTCGAAGATCATCTGCGATCCGCTCGTCAATTTACTTGTGCAGATTTTGATGCGCGTAGCTTGGCTAGCAAATTACGAGATGGATTGGCCAGATTGTTTGCGCTTTTTCTCTAAAATCCCAAGTTCAGACATCCAGTCCGGACCAGCCTGGTTTTTTGCTACCGCAGCTTAGGGGTTGGTATGAAACCCAGGCCTTGCGGCCGACCCTTTAGGAACATGCGGAAGTATGGGGAGGGAGGGAAATACCTACAGTCCGTGATCCGGTGATCCGGGTCTCTGTTGCACCCCTCTGGTTGCCTACCACACTGCTTGGCAGGCATGTTCCGTGCGCTACCGTACAGACAATCGCCTGATTTCCCTCCAGGCTGCGAAGGGTCCATCACGGGAAAGACGTTCGCTCCTGATCCACGTCCGCCATCGGGATTGCGCAGCCACCTCCCATGTGCCGCCGACTGCCTTTTCCCAAACCCAAGAGTGCCCACATGCCGCCCATTGAGCCAGCCCCTCTTAGCAATCGTCTACTTGCGGCGTTGCCGCACAAAGACCGTGAGCGTTTTCTGGCGGGCTGCGAGGCGGCCGAACTGGTGTTTGCCGAAGTCCTGGCCGAACCGGGGGAGCGCGTTCGCTACGTTACTTTTCCTACGGGAGGCTTCATTTCCTTGATCATGCCGATTGATGGCCGCGCAGGCCTGGAGGTGGGGATGGCCGGCGATGAAGGCATGTTCGGGATCTCGCTCATCCTCGGGGTGGATGTTTCGCTGGTGCGCGCCTTGGTGCAGGGCAAAGGCCCGGCACTACGCATGGACGTTGCGGCGTTTCGCCGCGAACTCGGACAGAGCCCCGCGCTGCAACGCCTGCTGAAGCGCTATCTTTATGTGGTGATGGGCCAAATTGCGCAAACAGCGGCCTGTACCCGCTTCCATATCGTGGAGGCGCGCCTCGCTCGGTGGCTCTTGATGACGCAGGACCGGGCGCGCTTGGACAAATTTCATGTCACGCACAAATTCCTGGCCTACATGCTGGGCGTGCGCCGCGTCGGTGTTACCAAGGCTGCCCTTTCGCTGCAAGATCGCAAACTG
>JAJYQY010000101.1 GCA_021794385.1 Pseudomonadota bacterium
GGGGGTTTCCATCGGCAGCGGTATTGGCGGCCTGCCGGGTATCGAGACCGAGCATGATGTGGTCACCCAGGGTGGCCCGCGCCGTATTTCCCCATTTTTCATTCCCCGCTGCATCGTGAACATGGTTGCCGGGCACGTATCCATCATGTATGGGGCCAAAGGCCCCAACATTGCCATGGCGACGGCCTGCTCCACGGGAACGCATTCCATTGGGGATGCAGCCCGTCTCATTGAATACGGTGACGCCGACGTCATGATCGCCGGCGGTGCCGAGGGCGCATTGAGTCCCCTGGGATTAGGGGGTTTCTCTGCTGCCCGTGCCCTGTCCACGCGCAACGATGCGCCGGAAAAGGCCAGCCGGCCCTGGGACAAGGATCGCGATGGTTTTGTCTTGGGAGAGGGGGCCGGCGTCCTCGTCCTGGAAGAACGGGACTTTGCCCTGCGCCGCGGCGCGCGCATTTATGCGGAACTCCCCGGCTATGGCATGAGTGCCGATGCCTATCACATGACCCAGCCTGCGCCGGGCGGTGAGGGCGCGGCGCGCTGTATGCGGGCGGCCTTGCGCAACGCCGGCATGACACCGGAAGCGGTCGGCTATATCAATGCCCATGGGACGTCCACGCCCCTGGGTGATCGTACCGAAACGGAGGCGGTGCGCGAGGTCTTTGGCGAGCACGCCTACCGCCTGGCCATGAGCTCCACCAAGTCCATGACCGGGCATCTACTGGGTGCGGCGGGAGGAGTGGAAGCGGTCTTTACCGTGCTGGCCTTGTATCACGGCATGCTTCCGCCCACCATCAACCTGGATGAGCCGGACGTGGGTTGTGATCTGGATTATGTGCCCCATCATGCCCGCCCTGCCCGGGTGGAAGTGGCCCTCAGCAATTCCTTCGGCTTTGGGGGTACCAATGGCACCCTGGTTTTTCGTCGTTTTCATCCCTGAACTGTAATTCCATGTCGGCCCGGGCGGTCTTGGTGGATGGCGAAGCCATCGCTACTACGGCCGAAATGCTTTTTGAAGAACGCGGGCTGCATTATGGCGACGGGCTTTTTGAAACCATTGCGCTAGTGAATGGCAGGCCCCTGTTCTGGGAAGCGCATCTGCGCCGGCTGTCCCGGGGGGCTTCCATCCTGGGTATTCCCATACCCGCTGCCGGGGATTGGGAAGCGGATTTGTCCCGTCTACAAGCGTTATCAGAGCCATTATCTCCTTGTGTATTGAAGCTCATGCTGACCCGCGGACCGGGCTGGGGCTATGCGCCGCCTGCAATGCCCACGCCGCGCCGTTACGCCGTGATCCTGCCATGGCCCGATCGTCCCGACGCAAATTGGCGTCCGGGCATCCGCACGGCGATCTGCCCTACGCCCCTGGCCACCGGTGCGCCGTACCTGACGGTCAAGTCCCTGAACCGTCTGAATCAGATTCAGGCGCGCCGCGCCCTGCCGCCGGAGTATCCTGAGGGTATACTGCTGGATGGCAAGGGCTGTCTGCGCGAGGGCATCATGTCCAATCTTTTTTGGGTGGAAGGGGAGCAATTGTATACACCACGCCTCGACGATGGGGGTATCGCCGGTATTCAACGTGCCGCCATCATGGACCAGGGGCGGTCATGGGGACTGGAAGTCCGCGAACGACAGGTAGGTCCCGAGGCCCTGGAAACGGCCGATGAACTCTTTTTTTGTAACAGCCTCATCGGGATCTGGCCCGTGCGGCACTTCGCCGCCCGTTCCTGGCCGGGTAGTACCGGGCCGGTGGCGGCGGCCTTATTGGAGTGGGGCGAGGGGATAGGCCTGGGGCCTTGCCCATGAGAAGGCGGCATGCCCTCCGGGCGATCTTGCTGCTCGCGTTGCTGCTACTACCACCCGGATACTATATCTGGAGTATGTACCGGCCCCAGATCCTGCCGGCGGCAGGAGTCACGTTACCGTTGCGGCTCGGGTCGTCCACGGCACAGGCCATTGCGGATCTGGAGCATTCCGGACTGCTGCCGCATCCGCAAGTCTTCAAGCTGGCCGTGCTGTTGGCGGGCAAGCCGTCCCTTCAGGCGGGACTTTATCAATTCCATGGTCCGGTTTCCCAGGCGGAAGTGTTGCGCCGCTTGATCCGTGGTCAATCAACACCGCTCTTCCTGCGGGTCATCCCCGGTTGGCGCCTGCGGGATGTATATGCGGAAATGACGAAGGACGCCCCTTATCTGGATCTCCATGGCCTGCCGCCGGCGGCGCTGGCGGCAAAGCAATTGCCCGCCCTCGGGGTGGGATCGGTGAGTGCCGAGGGCTGGTTGTATCCCGATAGCTATCGTTATGTGCCGGGTGAAAGCGCCTTGAGTGTCCTGCACCGGGCGGCAGCCCGGATGCAGCGGCAGCTCGCCCGCCTGTGGACGGAGCGCGCTCCCGGGCTTCCCCTGCAGAACCCATATCAGGCCTTGATCCTGGCATCGCTTGTGGAAAAGGAGGGGGCATCTGCCGGTCAGCAGGCGCGCATCGCGGCGGTCTTTCTCAATCGCCTGCGTCTGGGCATGCCGTTGCAGTCCGACCCCACGGTGATTTACGCTATGGGTGATCGCTACCAAGGCGCGCTCACGGCCGCGGACATGCGTTTTCCCAGTCCCTATAATACCTATCTGCACAAGGGATTGCCGCCCACCCCCATCGCCATGCCCGGATACAGCAGCATTACGGCCGTCTTGCATCCCGCTCGCAGCGATGATCTGTATTTCATCGCCAAGGGCGACCAATATTTTTATTCTCAGCATTATATCGTGCATCTGCGGCAGATCCGCCGCTATCTGCAGGGTAAAGCCGGAGCAAGTCATGCCGCCACGCCATAATCGAGCTTTCTTCCTTACACTGGAGGGTATTGAGGGCGCGGGCAAGAGTAGTGCCGTGTCTTTTATCGCCAACTGGCTGGAGGAGCGCGGTTACGCTGTGGAAGTGACCCGGGAGCCCGGCGGCTCCCCATTGGGAGAGGCGCTGCGCCCGATCTTTTTGAACCCCGATCTGGCCATTGCCGCCGATAGCGAGTTACTGCTGCTCTATGCGGCCCGGCGGGAACATCTCTATGAAAAAATTCTCCCTGCCCTGGCCCAAGGGCGGGTGCTGCTTTGTGACCGCTATGAAGATTCCACCTATGCCTACCAGGGGGGCGGGCGGGGGGTGCCCTTTGCGCGTATCCATGCCTTGTCCGTGTGGGCGGGTATCCAGCGTCAGCCGGATTTGACCTTCTGGCTGGATATCAGCCCGGATCTGGGCCGGCAAAGAACCCTTTCCCGGCATCCTGATCGCGTCGAACGAGAGGACTCCGCCTTTTTCCATCGTGCCCGCGTGGTGTTTGCGCAGCGCTGGCGAGAGGACCCCGCACGCATCATCCGGATCGACGCCGAATTGCCCCTCGATCTGGTCCATGGGCAAATAGCGCAGCGGCTTGCAGAGGCCCTGGGGTGCGGGTGATCTCCGCTATACCCCAAGCCGCAGAGGCCTGGCCATTCCTGGCCGCTCTCCTAACGGGGGGATTGCCGCAATCCATGCTCTGCGTCGGCCCTTGGGGCAGTGGGGTGGTGGAGCTGACGGATCTTTTCCTCGACGCCATGCTCTGCCTCGAACCCCGGAGCGATCAGAGTGCCTGTGGGCAATGTCGTTCCTGCATCCTGCAGGGGCAGGGGACGCATCCGGATCTATTGCGCCTGCAAGCCGAGGAAGAGGGGAAACTGATCAGCATCGACCAGGTTCGCGCCGCCGCCGATTTTTTATCCTATACGCCGCAGATCGGCAAGCGGCGGGTATTGCGCGTGGAACCGGCGGAGGCCCTTGCACCCGCCGCCGCCAACGCTTTTCTGAAAACCCTGGAAGAGCCGCCGCCACGCGCTCACATCGTCTTGCTGAGCGCGGCACCTTCACACCTTTTGCCCACCATCCGTTCGCGTCTGCAACGCCTGCCCATGCGCCTGGCCGGGCGCGCCGAGACGCAGCAGTGGCTGCGCGAAAAAGGCGTGCCGGAGGCCGCTGCGCTGCGTTTGGCGCGCTGGGGCGGCGATCGCCCACTGTGGGCGTGGCAAGCCTGGCAGGATGGTATCCTCCGGGAGCGGGAACAATGGATCCCGCAGCTTCTGGCCTTGCCGCAAGGAGGCATCGGCGCTGCCCTTGCCCTGGCCGAAAGCTGGAGCAAGGCAGTGACACTGCCGACATTGCGGGAGA